>JAZUFJ010000175.1:0-7371 GCA_045640645.1 Lachnospiraceae bacterium | reverse complement strand
CATTAGATGAAAACCTTCCAAACAGACCACCTGTAATGTGTGCAGGATGTCCTCATAGAGGATTGTTCTATACTTTATCAAAGAATAAGGTAACAGTTCTTGGAGATATTGGATGTTATACTCTTGGAGCAGTAGCTCCTCTTAACGCGATGGAGATGACACTTTGTATGGGAGCATCAATCAGTGCTATTCATGGCTTTAATAAAGCCCTTGGTGCTGAAAGCGAGAATAAGACAGTTGCTGTAATAGGTGATTCTACATTTATGCATTCTGGTATGACTGGTCTTGCAAATATTGCTTATAATCAGAGTAATTCAACTGTGATTGTTTTAGATAATTCTATTACAGGTATGACAGGACATCAGCAGAACCCTATGACAGGATATAATATCAAGGGAGATCCAGCAGGAAAGATCGACTTAGAGAGCTTATGTAAGGCAATGGGCTTTAACAGAATAACTGTAGTAGATCCTTATAACCTTGAAGAATGCGACAGAGTGATCAAGGAAGAGCTGGCAGCAGAAGAGCCATCAGTAATTATCAGCCGTAGACCATGTGCATTATTAAAATACGTTAAGCATAATCCTCCGCTTAAGGTAAACGCAGAGAAATGTGTAGGATGTAAATCCTGTATGCGTTTAGGATGCCCTGCTATTAGTATAAAAGAGGGCAAAGCAGTAATAGACACTACATTATGTGTAGGCTGTAAGGTATGTACTCAGCTTTGCAAGTGCGGTGCATTATAATAATAGGAGGATGTTAGAAATGACTAAGAATATAATGATAGTAGGAGTAGGTGGACAGGGTTCATTGCTCGCAAGTAAATTATTAGGTCATCTGCTTCTTTCTGAAGGATATGACGTAAAGGTATCAGAGGTTCATGGTATGAGCCAGCGTGGAGGAAGTGTTGTAACCTATGTACGTTTTGGTGAAAAGGTTTATTCTCCAATTATAGATAAGGGTGAAGCTGATTTTATAGTTTCTTTTGAAAAGCTGGAAGCGGCCAGATATATTGAGTATCTTAAGCCAGATGGAAGAATAGTAGTAAATATACAGCAGATAGACCCTATGCCGGTTATTACAGGAGCTATGGAATATCCTCAGGATCTTGTTAAAAAGATAGAGGATAAGGGAATAAAGGTTGACGCTATGGACTGCCTTACATTAGCAGAAGAAGCCGGATCAGCAAAGGCTGTTAACCTTGTACTTATGGGAAGATTATCAAAATATTTTGATATGTCAGAGGAAAAATGGATTAAAGCCATTGAGGAATGTGTTCCAGCTAAGTTTGTAGAAATGAATAAAAAGGCATTTAAGCTTGGCCGTGATTAGAAAAAAAATGATATAGAAGATATATCCTAAAATAGGGAGCTACGTTAATGAAATTAACCTGTCTTATGTTATGGCAGGCAAAAATAAAAAATGGAGAGGTATAAAAATGGAGAGATATTATCAGAAGGAAATCGAATGTGCTCCAGTGGAGGAAATTCGAAAGATCCAGAGCGAAAGACTTGTTAAGCAGGTAAAAAATGTATGGGACAATGTACCAATGTATCGTAAGAGAATGGAAGAAAAAGGTCTTACACCAGATGATATAAAGTCTGTTGATGATCTTCATAAGCTTCCTTTCATTACAAAAGATGATTTAAGAGATGAATATCCATATGGTCTTCTTGCTCGTCCTTTATCAGAATGTGTACGTATACAGTCAACTTCAGGAACAACAGGAAGAAGAGTAGTAGCTTTCTATACACAGCATGATATTGACCTTTGGGATGATTGCTGTGCAAGAGCTATCGTGGCAGCAGGCGGAACAAATGAAGATGTATGTCATGTAAGCTATGGTTATGGTTTGTTTACAGGTGGTCCAGGACTTAATGGAGGATCTCATAAGGTAGGATGTCTTACTCTTCCTATGTCATCAGGTAATACTGACAGACAGATCCAGTTTATGACAGATTTAGGCTCAACTATTATCTGTTGTACACCATCATATGCTGCATACCTTGCAGAAAGTATCCATGAAAGAGGAGTAAGAGACCAGATCAAATTGAAAGCTGGTATCTTCGGAGCAGAAGCATGGACAGAGGAAATGAGACATGATATCGAAGAAAAGTTGGGAATCAAGGCATATGATATCTACGGATTAACAGAGATCTCAGGACCAGGTGTATCTTTTGAATGCTCAGAGCAGACAGGTATGCATGTAAACGAAGACCACTTTATTCCAGAAATTATTAATCCTAAGACAGGAGAGGTTCTTCCTGATGGAGAAAAAGGAGAGCTTGTATTTACAAGTATCTCAAAGGAAGCTTTCCCATTGATGCGTTACAGAACACGTGACATCTGTATTTTAAGCAGAAAGAAATGCTCATGTGGTAGAACACATATTAAGATGACAAAGCCTCTTGGAAGAAGCGATGATATGCTTATCGTAAAGGGCGTTAACGTATTCCCATCACAGATAGAAACAGTACTTCTTAACCAGGGATATCCTGCAAACTACCAGATTGTTGTTGATAGAGTAAATAATAGCGATACTATTGAAGTTCAGGTAGAGATGACACCAGAAATGTTCTCTGATAACTTAAGCGAAGTTACAAATAGAGAAAAGGAGCTGGTAGCAGGGCTTAAAGCTATGCTTGGAATATATGCAAAGGTTAAGCTTGTTAATCCAAAGACTATAACAAGAAGTGAAGGAAAAGCTGTTAGAGTAATAGATAAGCGTAATCTGTATCAATAATCATTAAAGGGGGATTATATTATGACAGTAAAACAGATATCTGTATTTTTAGAGAATAAACCAGGAAAGTTAGCAGAGTTTACAAAGCTTTTATCAGATAATAGTATCGATATTCGTGCATTATCTATAGCAGAAGCATCTGATTTTGGAATCATCAGAATGATAGTAGAGGATATTTATAATGCAACAACTGTTTTAAAGGATGCAAATTATATATGCTCTATTACAGATGTACTCGCTGTAGAAGTTAAGGATGAGGCTGGTGCATTATCAGAATTAATCACAGTATTGAGCGATAATGGATCAAATATTGAATATATGTATGCTATAACAGGAAGAAAAAGTGATGTTGCATATATGATATTAAGACCAGACAATCAGGAAGCTGCAATAGAAATATTATCTAAGGCAGGAAAGCGTTTAGCTAAGCTTGAGGATTTGTTCTAGTATTCTAGAAAGTATAAAGCAGCAAATTAATTGTATTGTTATTTATAAAAATAAAAAGGGTTTTGGAACTTTACAGCTCCAAAACCTTTTTTGCATTTTGATATAATATTTGATCTTTTTGATCCTCTGAAAGAGGAAGATTAAGGAATCTATTTACGTCTTCTCTTTGGCTTGCCCAAGGGCAATCTGTACCGAATAGAATAGTTTCAGATCCTAAAGCATTAACTAAGTCTACAAATTCCTGATCGCTCATAAGAGAAGGAAGATTATCCTGGCTGACATCCGTTCTAAAGCTTAAAGGACCAAAGGAGAAGGATGTATCAAATAATAAAGGTGCATGTGCTAAATCTGTCTTAACCTTATCCCATCCCATCCATCCGCCCATATGAGCAAGAATAAGCTTTATATTAGGATATTTTTCTAATATTTTTAATATCATTTCTGTAGTGCAATAGTTTTTTTCAGGAATACCAATATCTATACCGGAATGAACCGTAATAGGCATATCAAAATATTCCGAAGCTTTTAGAATATTAGAAAAAACAGGGTCATCAAAATCCTTGTAAACATAGGCAGGATGAAGCTTGATACCTTTTATTCCAGCTTCCTTAAGACGTTTAATTTCATTATAAGGATCCTTAAAGTCCGGATGCATAGCACCAAAGGAAATTATGCCATTTTCAAATCTGCTATCCTTTAGAGCAATCACACCATCATTTATTTTTGAAACCTGTTCAGCAGAGGTGGCGACAGGCAGGATCACAGAATAAGTAATATTCGCTTCTTTCATAGAAGCCATGAGATTATCCTCTGTGCCATTTGTAAAATAATTAGTTCTCGACATTTTGCTAAGCTTTTCCAGGGCCTTTAAAGCTATTTTTTCAGGAAAAGTATGAGTATGCATATCAATTATTTTCATGATTAATTCCTTTTCAATTAATTAAATAATAATGAGAAAATGAATAATATTAAAAATATTTGTTAATTGTAAGAGTATAGGACTTTTATTTATATTATAGTTCGTTCCATAAGGTAAAGCCTAAAATAAGTAATCCACCTATAACCTGAACCAGTGACATAGATTCGTGTAGTATTAGTACAGATACAAAAACTGCTACCAGAGGATCAATATAGCTCAGTATTGCGGCTTTTTGACCAGGAAGCTCTTTTAAAGATGAAAAATACAGGCAGTAGTTAATACCAGTATGGAATAGACCTATGATTAATAAACAAACCCAACCTGTTGTATTTAAGGTGGAAACTGTGATTCCACTGGTTGCCAAAACATAAGGGGTAAGAACTGCAACTGCAGCTATAAACTGCAAAAAGGTTCTATGTATACCTTCTACATTTTTTATAGACTTATTAAGGAGAACAACCGTAGCATATAAGCAGGCAGCACCTAAACCAAATAAAATACCAATAAAGTGATCATTGTTTGCATTAAGATCTCCTATACCCGTAATAAGTACTATTCCTAATGTGGACATAATAAAGCATATCCATTGTTTTGCCTTCATCTTTTCCTTATAGAGAAAAGGACATACGATAGTAATAATAACTGGAGCAAAATAATAACTTAAAGTAGCTATTGAAACGGTTGTATATTTATATGCCTGAAATAGTAATATCCAGTTAAAGCCCATGGCTATACCTGATAAAAGAAGAAAGGGTACTTCTTTTTTTATAGCCTTAAAGGGGATAGTCTGCTTGGTAATAAGAAGAAATATTCCTATAAGCAATGAAGCCAGGACGGCACGGTAAAGAGCCAGCTCACCTGAAGAAACAGAAATATTTCTAACAAATGGCCCTAAGGTACCAAATACAATCATTGACGAGATAAGCATTAACCTTGATTTGTTTTGTTTTGACATAATATTTACTCCTGTGAAGTATGATTTTTTACATAATCAGAATAGATTTTTTCTATAAATTCTCTGGAGACCGGGTAATCAAATTCTTTTATTATTCTATCAACTGTATAACCTCTGTCAAGCAAATGGCGAATAGCACCACCGTAGGCAAAGTCCTTGGAAAAGTTGGATAAAGCTTCGTTGAAAAAGTGATTGTCAGACATTTTGTTAAAGACTCCTTCAAATTTATCTGAAATTAATGGGTAATGGACTAAGCATAAATATTGTGAAATATCATGCTTCGCGAGATATTTCACAATCATGTATAAAGAAAAGGAAACCGGTTAATCTCCGGTTTCCTCTGTTTCTGGAATAGTGAAAGCATCTAAAGAGAAAGCAGGTAATAACATATCTGCTGGAAGACCGGTACCCACCAATACTACTTCATCTCGTCTGATATAGTTGCTGGTATCTTCTTCTGTAACAGATATTTCCTGTCCTTCAGCATTGAACAGATGGCGATAGGTCTTTACCTTGTAACCTGTTTCACCTTCTACACTTCTTTTTCTTTCTCCAAAAGCTAACTGATCTGAGGCCTGTTCAACAGTCTGATAAGGATTAGTAGATAATACCTCATTAGTTAATGAACAATATTCACCAGTTTCATTTGTTCCTATAATATTAAAGGTTACCTTATCATTTTCATATATGGCTTCGATCTTTATAGGATAATTTGTATTATTAGCAAATTTGAAATCCGGACCTCCCCATGAAACTGTGGCATCCTGTCCAAGAGGAACATAGCTTGATGCAAAGGAATGATTATGTCTTTCAACAATTTCAAGGTTGGCGATAACACAAGCGTTATACAGTGTAGAAGAGGACTGACAAATACCACCGCCCAGTTCCTGAATAGTATTTCCATTTGAATAGGCAGGAGCTGCAAAGAAACCTGCTTCAGCTGTTCTCTTACCTACTGTTTCGTTATATGAGAAAACATCTCCCGGAAGCATAATCTTATTACACTTCATCGCTGCTAATTTAACATTGCTTCTTCTGTCTGCAGATCCTCTAACGTTTGTTGAATACGTACCCATTACATCTCTAAAAAGATTAGCTCTAAGGGTATCAGCTGTTACCTCAGCCTCTGTATGTATAAGAGGAATAGTAACTGTCTGTCCGTCAGAAGCGCTGTTAAGCATTGAAATAGCTGCATCCAAATCAAACTCTAATCCATTTTCAGATTCAATAATATTTTCTATATTTTCCGGATCAACTGTAGCATTTCTGGCAGCAACATAAATACTATCATATATGCTCTGAATATCGGTTGATTCTGCTTTTACCTGTGTAATAGGACATTCAATAGTCTGCTCAAAATTACCTTCTAATATGGCATTAGTCAGTTCCTGAACTAAAGCATTTTCATCTACTATGCTTTTCATTTCACTTTTTACAATTATGAGCTCGTTATCTGTTAAACGCCAGTTTTCATCGGAACCACTGTGATCCTGAACAATATTAGAATTATTGATGCTTTGTAAAAGAGCGCCTTCATTTATTTCTCTAGGATTAATATCCAGATCCCTGTAAGAAAGAATGGAGCGGATATAATCAAAGCCTCTTCCTAAAAACATACCATGTCCAAAAGATACAGCTTCTTTAGCAACATCCTTTGCCGGAGATATCATTGCATCAAAAACTTTTATATTATATATTTGGTCACCAACAGAAACATTTATGCTGGCGTTTGAAAAAGCCTGGTTATATAAATCTGCGATCTCTTTTTGGGCTTCACTTCTTGACATATCTATAAGGTCATAATCTCCTATATAAGTATGTCCCAAAACTCCGCTACCACCCGCAAGGAAACAGCATGTAAAATATCCAATGAGAACAATAGCTGCAACTAAACCAGCTATAATTGATATTTTAGTTCCTCCGGAAATAGAAGAATCGGAATAAGAGAAATCTTTTTCTGGTTTTTTGCTTTCGCGATGAACCTTTTCTGTATGTATCTTATCCTTTTTATTCGAGGTTTCATGATGATTATGTTTATTATTTGAGAACTCTTCACTATGACCTCTTTTTAAAGAAATCTCTTCAATTTCTTCATCCTCAGAGAAAGAATCAAAAACTGGAGGAATATCCTGATAGCTTTGATTATCATGGGTAGGAAATTCTGAATCATATTCATTTGTTTCGAATCCGTTATTATAATCCAGAGAGCCATCATATTCTGAAATATTCTCGGCTTCTGATAAATAATTCTCGGCGTATGACATTTCAGAGAGAGATTCATCAGAAAAAGAATTATTATAAGGAATA
>JAZUFJ010000174.1:0-1531 GCA_045640645.1 Lachnospiraceae bacterium | reverse complement strand
CCCGGATATGTAACACATGCTAATAATTCCCCGGAGACAGATGTTAAAACAACAGAGCCAGAACATGGATCAAGAGCTAACTGTGCAGGAGTGATCTCAATATTTGCGATCTTATTTATCAGGAAATCGTAAGGTGTTTTTGCACCTGTTTCAACTGCTTCTTTTTCTGCAGTAGTACCATAGATAACACGCTGTTCAAAAAGAAGCATACATATTTCTCTTCCACTAAGCTGATTATCCCTGATCATGTATTTATACATTTTTTTAGAGAAACCGCTGTCTTTTTTTATATCATTACATATATATTCTACTAACTGATTATATACCTCTGATGTATCGGAATACTGATTGTTGAGATTAAACTTTGAAATATCAACCCAGTTTTTAGATATTGCATAGGTAAGATAATCTTTTAAGCTGCTGGTTTCGTTTATAGCCCAATTAATATAATTTTCGTCATCTCGATCAACAAGACTGGAAACAATTATTCCCTTATTAGATGAGCTTAATCTTGATACAATATAGCTTTCATAAACCTGCATTTCTAATGGAAGCTGATTGTATGGTGTAGAATTATATAATAATTCTTCCCTAAGACTGGCTTCAACCTGTGCCTGCTTTGATAAAAAGCTTTCATAAACCTGTTTTTCGTAGGTCTTAGCATTAGGCGCAGAAAAAATATCTATATCTATTATATTATTATTTATAAGAGCAAAATAAACATCATCAATAGGAATCATCATATTTGATGACTTAACTACTGCGTTGTTGTATTCCTTCATGTTAATAATTTTTGAAACCAGAATACCTGCAAGCTTTTGCTCTAACAGATTGTAAATAGCTCTTTGAAGCTCAGCATCAATAGAAAGATAAACATCATTACCTGCAACTGGCTCATCATGGGAAACACTTTCGATAATCTTTCCTACGTTATCTACATAGATAACATCCTTTCCCTTGGTACCCTGCAGATACTCTTCCATTGTTTTTTCAACACCAGCCTTACCTACCATGTCATTCATGGTATAGGAGTGAACAGAATTCTTTAATTCTATCAAATCCTCCTGGGATGCATTACCGGTGTATCCAAGAATATGAGCAAAATATGGAGCACTATTATATTTTCTTAATGTGTCCTCTTCAATATCTACACCTTGAAGCTCACTTTTATTTTCCATAATTACTGCAACGGTTTCAGGGCTTACATCGGCAGCTATTACACTTGACAGATATTTCTGATATGCATTAAGGCTCATGGCATATCTTATTGTTATTACGTCCAGAATTTCTTTTTTGGTAAAGCCTTCCATAGGAATAAATTTGTCGCTTCCATTCGGCTGTTTTACTCTTTGACCTATACCATAACGTTCACTTGAGCACAGATATTCGATAAGCTCATCAGGAGTAGAATTCTTCTGTTCATCGCTCAAATCATCTATTTTGGCTTTTCCATAAATATCAGCTATAAATCTGTATAGTCTTGTATCAGATAATGTATATTCATATTGAGAGGAATCATTAAGAATAATAT
>JAZUFJ010000173.1:0-2161 GCA_045640645.1 Lachnospiraceae bacterium | reverse complement strand
CAGCTATTTCTTCGTCCGTAAAATATCCAAAAGGAGATTTCAGTACAGACATAAGAGGAATATCCTGATGAGGATTATCAATTATACTTAGATAATCCAGCACTGTCTGTACCTCCAAGGCTTCAAAATATCCTGTAGAGGAAGCAGTATGAGCCGGGATACCTTCAGCTGTCAGTATGTTCTCATATACCGTATCCCATCCCTTATTTGTCCTAAGAAGAATCACAATATCAGAATGTTTAGCCTTTCTGTATTCTCCCAAATCTGTATCCCAGATATCCATAACACCTATTATCTTTTTGATTTGAGACGCTATAAGGTGAGCTTCCAGCTCCTTGCTATCTATTTCATCGTCTGCCTTAGCCAGCAAAAACTCCGTTTTCATGGGGTTTGTGAGTGTTGTTAAATCAGGGTTTAATATTATTTCTGGGTAATTAGCTCCATAATGTAGCTTGGCTGCCTCGTCGTACTCAATACCAGCCACATCCTTTATCATTATCCTTTCAAATATCTCATTAACGCTATCGAGAACCTCTTTTCTACTTCTAAAATTATCACTGAGGTCGATTCTAATTCCGGAATTACTATATATATTTCCACTCTCGATATCTTTATGCTCTATATTATGTTCTATGTCTTGCCCTATATTATGTTCTATATCGCGCTCTATATCATTTTTTATAGCATGTTCTATATCTTTTTTTTCGACATGTTCTATATCATTTTTTTCAGCACGCTCTATATCATTTTCTACATTGTGCTTTTCATCATGCTCTATGTCATAATCTGCACCATCCGCATCCAATGTATCACGTGCGAAGCTCTCGTATTTATTGATAAACAAATCGGGTCTTGCCAGACGGAAACGGTATATACTCTGCTTTACATCGCCAACCATAAATACATGAGTATCTTCTCCTGATATAAGCTTTACCATTGTTTCCTGTACCAGATTGGAATCCTGATATTCGTCAACATATATCTCTTTAAAGAAATTCTGGTAATCCTTTGCTGTCGTGTCCTTACCTTTTATCAGAATATCAAGGCACAAATGCTCAAGATCATTAAAATCAACTATATTTCTATCTCTTTTACTTTTACTATATTCCTCAGAAAAAGCCTTTGTGATATTGGTAAGAGCTCTTACTACCGCTGTATTTTCCTTTATATCCGCTGCGGTTTGCTCTATGTCCTGCTTAAAATAATCCTCTTTTATCTTTGCTAAAACCTTTTTATATTTATCTCTTCCTGCTTTTACCAGCTCCTGCATATCAGGATCAATATAAGGTCCACTTTTCTTTGCCCTTCCCAATGTGGCAAATTTAATATTTTCAAGCTTTTCCTTAAGATCACTATAGGATGTGCAATCAGAAAGATTAGTAATTATGCTAACGTCACTTTCAAGAGCTTCCTTGTACATATATGGACCGTTATCGGTGATTGTTAACTTATATGAAGCCTGGGCTTTTAATAGTGCTTCTGCAATCTTAGTCCTTATATCCGCTAACAGCTTCTGCATCCATTCTTCAGCCTCTATGTTTTCCACAGAAATATTTTCATATATGTCAACGCACTTCTTAAGCCACTCTTCCTGATCAGGATAGCTCATAGAGAATTCATGAAGCTTTAAGATAATATCCTCCAGGTCACGGTCACTTTTCTTTGCGGCCAGAGCTTCACTCATATGGATAAAGTCCTCATTAGCCTCCTCATACGCTTTCTCCAAAACAGTTTCCAACACATCATGCTTAAGCAAACGGCATTCTCCATCATCTCCCACCCTAAAATCCGGTGAAAGGTCAATCTCATGAAAATGGTCCTTTATAACCTCGAGACAAAAGCCATGAATGGTAGTGATATGAGAATTGTGAATAAGGGCTGATTGCTTCTGAAGATGCTTATTGAAAGGATCTTCCTTACGTTTTTTTTCGATAGCCTTTAAAATACGCTCCCTCATCTGATCGGCAGCAGCCTTAGTAAAAGTCATGACTAACAGCCTGTCTATATCGACAGGTTGCTTTTCATCAAGTATTCTTTGTATTATTCGCTCTACGAGTACAGCGGTTTTACCACTTCCCGCTGCTGCTGACACCAAAATATCAGTGTTCCTAATATCAATCGCACGTTGCTGTTGTTTTGTAAATTCCATTTTTATACCTTA
>JAZUFJ010000172.1:0-6007 GCA_045640645.1 Lachnospiraceae bacterium | reverse complement strand
CCATATTTTCATCAGTATTATTCTATAAGCGTTTTGAAACAGGGCTATAAAATCACTTTAATTAATGATGTCCAATCCCCGTCCGCATATTATCTACGATTCTTCTCGTATTTTTCCTTTGTTCTTAAAATATCAAAGATTTCTGCCACCTTATCCTCTGTAGTCTTCTTTGATAGCTCTGTATCCAGGGATGCAGCTATTATTGAGAGCATCTCATCATCTGCTTTATTTTTAAGAGCATACATCATCTCTATTTTCTTTGCATAAGATTTCTCATCTAAAAACTTCTCAAGATCAGCATCCAGTCCGCCCTCTTCGGCTTCAGCTTTTACTTTATTTTCCTGGCAGCATTTTTCCTTTGTATCGTCATGTCCACAGCAATGCTCATGCTTTTCAGTTCCCTGAGCACAAGAATAGTTAAAAATCTTTTCATCTCTCTTATCAAGATAAATAAGTTCATATTCTCTTGTTCCAAGGCCAATCTTTTCACCATGAATAAGTGAGCTCTCCCATTCTGTATCAGGATGTGTCATATGGATATGCTCGTGATTATGTTCTTCTTTATACTTCTCGTGATTGTCAGAAAGAATACTTCCGCTGATAATAGGCATCTTATTGCAGAGGTCACAGCAAGCCTGATCCAGTGAAATAGGATCAAATGATGCCAACATACCTACATTAGGAATGATAGGTATATCATTTTCAGAATGGCAATCACAGTTTGGTGAAACATCGCAAATAAGTGAAATATGGAAAGTTGGCTTATCTTTTACTACTGCGTAAGTATACTCTGCCATCTTACAGTTAAGAAGCTTTATTGCATTATCTGCTGAGGCTGATATAGCTCCCATCTTACATGCTGCTATACAACGTCCGCAGCCTGCACACTTGCTATGATCAATATAAGCCCTTCCATTACTAATCTGTGGTGCATCATGAGCACATATTCTCTGGCAGGCTCCACAGGCAACACATTTTTCTGCATCTACTACAGGCTTGCCTTCACTATGCATATCCTTCTTTCCATTGCAGGAACCACATCCCATACCGATGTTCTTAATAGTACCACCAAAACCAGCCATTTCATGGCCTTTGAAATGTGTAAGTGAAATGAAAATATCAGAATCCATTACAGCTCTTCCGATATATGCTTCTTTAATGTATTCCTGATTAATAGGAACTGCTACCTCATCATCACCCTTTAATCCGTCTCCTATAAGTACATGGCAGCCTGTCTGGAATGGTGAAAATCCATTAAGATATGCAGTATCCAAATGATCAAGTGCATTCTTACGGCTACCTACATACAAAGTATTACAATCAGTAAGATATGGCTTTCCACCTAACTGCTTAACATAGTCAGCTACTACCTTTGCATAGTTTGATCTTAAGAATGCAAGATTACCAAGCTCACCAAAATGAATCTTGATAGCAGTATACTGATTATTGAAATCAATATTTTCAAAGCCTGCTGTCTTCATCAATCTGTGAAGCTTCTGCAAAAGATTTTCATTCTCTGTTGTTTTAAAACTTGTAAAATAAACTTTTCCCATCGTTTTACTCCTTTTCCATATTATATTTTTTTACTTATGGCATAATCTATAAATACTATATTAACATATCCTTGCTTTGACATTATCCGCTCTCTTATGATATCATCAGTTAGCTAATACAATACAGGAAAACTTGTATTTTTAAGTAGCCAACCATAACTTATATTAAAAGGAGATATACCATGAGATACGAATATAAAACAAGTGGCACATGCTCACAGCTTATTTCATTTGACATCGACGGAGATATTATCAGCAACGTAAGCTTTGTTGGCGGATGCAACGGCAACCTCCAGGCTATTTCAAAGCTCGTTGATGGTCTCAGTGTTGGCACTATCGAAGAAAAGATCAAAGGCATCAGATGTGGTTTCAAATCAACCTCATGTGGAGACCAGTTAGCTAAAGCTGTACGTCAGGCTAAAGAAAGCCAGGCAAACTAAACAATTTTGTTATAAGCTATATTTTCACAATCAAGTATTTCTGCGGTGAAGCGTCAGATAAACGTTTCACCGCATTTTTAATGTTTAGTTTTTAATACACGTTTCTGATTAATCAGAGCATCCGTAATTAACAAAATCAAATAAATACAAATCTTAGTTAAATGAAAAGCCCTTGAAAGATGGTTCTCTGCTACCTCTATAGGTTATATAAAGAGCATGTACACCATTAGGTATTGATACCTCTACAGGTATTCTCTTCCAAATATTATCTGTTCTGGTCTTTGCTCTTCCTACTACCTCACCATCTATCGCTGTACGGATCTCTATCTCTCCCTCTCCGTATCCACGCATCCATACCGTAATATTCTTAACATCCTGAATATCAAAATATTTAAATCCAGCGGTAGCTTTATCCCCAAAGTTTGCAATATAGCTGTCTCCTTCATATCCAAAGGCTCTCAGTATATTCTTTTCCGGGTCGTAATCAGCAGTATTCTGTATAATCTTTATCTCATTTATATTAGGTTCCTTTACTGCATTGTTCTCTCTTAACGGAAGCTCATCCTCAAGATAAAACAAATTGCAGGCGATATATGCCGGGTAGAAACCAGTTGCCTTAAGTGGGCCACCATTAAGACCACAGCTGGTTACCTCTGCCTGCTCTATCCTAAGCTCAGGCTTTTCTGTTACCTTCAGTTCTTCAGCACATACCTGTCTTGAATACCATGTTCCATTTGTATGCCTGTGATAGAATACATACCATTTTCCGTTTATTTCAATTATGCTTCCGTGATTGTTAGCGCCGTACATTGATGCAAACATCTTTGGCTTGTAGCTGTCTATTCCAAGATCAGAATTGCTTACCAATACTCCTCCATAAATGTAATCACCATCTGGTCTGTCGCTCACTGCATAGCACAATTCATGCATCTCTATTGAGGAATAAACGAATACATATTTGCTACCTATTTTTCTAATGGAAGCTGCCTCAAAGTATTCATGTCCTTCGAAGCCTGTTCCCTCGCTGTACATGCAGGATGGAACCACAAATTTAGGTCCTTCCTTCACTGTAAGCATATCTTTATCTAATCTGAAGAACATAGCACCATGTCTGCTCTTGTTTCCTCTATCACAGAAACCGGTGTAAAGATATGTCTCTTCTCCCTCTGTCAGCACTCCTGGATCAAACTGATGCTCATCCCCCTCGCGCTGTCCAATAGGTGTTCCGTCTTCATACTTCACATGACCATAGAATTCGTATTTACCCGCCGGTGTATCACAAACTGCGACAGATATAAGCGATTTATTTGAGATTGCATAATAGAGATAATATCTTCCATCAGGTCCAACGGGAACGTCAGGAGCATAGAGCATTCCTGCAAGATCAGTATTATCAGGTTCCTGGTCAGTCCTGAATATTTCTCCCTCATATCTCCAATTTCCAAGATCATTAACGTCCGCCGACCAGCAAACATAATTGCCCATACAGAATACATCACCATTATAGTAATCATGGGATCCATATACATAAACACGGTCACCAAATACATAAGGCTCTCCATCCGGAACATATTCCCATGAAGGAAGATATGGGTTAACCGCCTGTTTCTTTTCTGTCAAATGATCATAATAATCATGTAATTTATCTTTAAGGAATCTCTTAAATTCGCTATCATCCTCCAGCTTTGGAACAGCCCCTTTGCTGACAAATTCCATCTCCATAGGACATTTCTTAGAATAAGGCAGCCACAATGGCATCTGTGTTCCATCGCTATCCGGACCATTAGGATTACCACACTTTATAAAGTTAACCCAGTAATTGCACATAAGTCTTGCTAAATCATAATGTCTTCCAACATAGGCTCTTGAGCACTTGCTAAGCGTCTCAAAAAAGAACCATAGGTCGCAGGAATGGAAGGAACCAGGATTATCATCTCCAGGGATATCAGGATTGAATCTATAATAATAGCAATCACTTCTTCCCTTCTTCTCTGCCATAGCCTCTATAACCATTTTAGAAGTAAGCTCTAATCCGCTTACCTTTTCATGGCAATTCTTAAATCCCAAGAAAATGTCAGCGTCTCCGCCAAATATATCTCTTGCTTTCTTCTCAAATTCCTCCTCATTATCTGCTTCAATAAAGTTAAGGAATTCATCTGCAGTATTTCCACACATTATAGGAATATCTAACACATCTCCGCTTACAACCATGCTTACAGGATCGTCAACATTAAAGCATCCACCCTCTGATGGAAATAATCGGTCATTACCAGCTGCTATAAACTCATCATATTTTTCAAGAAGTTCATTTGCTGGTATCTTCCTGGCCTCTTCAAGTGATTGTATTCCAAAATAATCAAAGAATTTCTCTCCCCATTTTTCTACATCACTTAATTTAGATGAACCTGGAATACCTGCCTCTCTATATGGGCTCTTGATCAAACCTGATAATATAACAGCTCTATTAAATAATCCCTTGTTCTCCATACAGGTTATCTGAGCCATTACGCTTCCACCGCCTGCTGACTGACCTGCTATAGTGATATTATCAGGGTCTCCACCAAAAGCTGCAATGTTTTCCTTTACCCATCTGGTTCCAGCCTGCTGATCATAAAGTCCAAAGTTTGTTGGCTTATCCGGAGCTTCCTTTGTAAGCTCAGGATGAGCTAAAAATCCAAATATATTTAATCTGTAATTAACCGTAACAACAATTATTCCCCGTCTGGCAAGACGTTCTCCATCAAATTCCATTTCAGAGGTATAGCCCCACTGAAAAGCGCCTCCAAAATACCATACCAATACTGGAAGCTTTTCATCTGTTTTCTTTGCAGGAGTCCAAATATTAAGATATAAGCAATCTTCTCCCATTGGAACTTCTGGATCTACATGCCATTCCCTGCAATATATATCTGTACCTAAACCAGGGGTATTCTGTACTGAAATATTCTGATATTCAAATGCATTAAGGGTGCCCTCCCATTTGTCACATTCCTGAGGAGCACGGAATCTATTCTCTCCTACAGGTGGCTTAGCAAAAGGTATACCCTTAAAAGATGTTATTCTTGGGTCTGATGCCGGAAGACCTTTTATTTTTCCATATTTAGTAACTACTTCTCTTAACATGTTTTTCGTAACCTCTCTAAATATAATAAAGACTTTAATGCCTGTTCATTTTCAAAAATATCAAGTTTCACTTCTTTAAACTGCTATTACAATGCTCACATTTCCCCATGCACTCTGAGGAAGAACAGCAGCCGTTTTTATTACGCTTTATTGTCTTTTTTAAAGCCAGTGCTACTATTATTGCTAAAACCAGAATAATAATAATATCTGCAACATTCATTATTTTATCACTTCTTTCTATGCAATTGTTTTTAAGTTTATGCTAATTATTGTTAAGCGGTTTTGATTGCATAACAATGTTATATAATTCTGTTATGTAACATTGTTGTATATCATTGTTACATATTCGTGTTATATATCGTTGTTATGGAACATCGTTATATATCTTTGTTATATTACATTGTTATATATTAATGTTATATATCATTGTTACATATCGTTGTTATATATCATTGTTATTCGTCACTATGTATCTAAGATTGCTCGTCTAGCCGAAAACCATCACAGACGATTGCAACGCTACGGTGAACTACCTCCTAACAAAGACCAAAGATTCGTTCGGGTACGGCCTCACGAATCGGTCTTAGTAAGGAGTTGATTTCGCCTACGCTAAAAGCGCAATCTGACCGTCTGTGCTAGTTTTGCATAGACTCGCAATCCCTGTACATATCTATGTCTGGAAATAATCCCTTAAACATTAGTGAAAATCTGTGTAAGATATCTCGCACCTCAAGTAAGCAGGCAAGGAGCATAATTGTAATATGTATTTGCTCCCCCGTCGAGGCTTCCGTCATGACGAGCACTCTAGCTACGAGGTCGGTGCACTGTTTGAGCAGCTTGTTTTTTAAGCTGCGAGTTGTGCAAGGAGACCGAGTAAATCAGCGAGTGCGA
>JAZUFJ010000171.1:0-2748 GCA_045640645.1 Lachnospiraceae bacterium | reverse complement strand
CAGGTTAATGAGTAATCAGAACAACAAAAGTTCAAATTTTATAGTGCAGGGCAGTATATTGGCCATAGCTGGTATTATTTCCAGACTAATAGGTTTATGCTATAGAATGCCTTTACAGCGTACTATTGGTGATGCTGGTATGGGCTATTATTCAGCTGCTTTTCAGATTTATTCCATAATGTTGATAATTTCTTCGTATTCACTTCCTACGGCGGTTTCAAAGCTTGTTGCTGCAAGAATAGCCAAGGGACAGTACAAGAATGCCAGAAAGATTTATAGAGGAGCTCTTCTGTTTGCTCTTATATCAGGAGGAACAACCTGTCTAATTGTATTATTTGGTGCAGACTGGCTGGCTGGAACAATGATGAGCCTTCCTAACAGTGCCATAGCCTTAAGGGTATTAGCTCCAACTTTATTGATAGTAGCTGTAATGGGAGTAATAAGAGGCTATTTTCAGGGCAATGGAACCATGACACCTACAGCTATATCACAGCTTGCTGAACAGATAGTTAACGCTATTGTTTCTGTAGTGGCAGCTATAGCTTTGTTTAATTATGGAACAAAGGTCTCAGCTGTTTTGAGGGATAATAGATATGCCGCAGCATATGGCGCTGCCGGAGGTACGCTTGGAACAGGCGCCGGAGCTTTATTTGGGCTTATTATATTAGTAATAATGCTTATTGCTTCAAATATGGTAGTTAACCGTAAGATTAGAAAGGATCCTACCAGGGTAACAGAATCTTACGGAAAGATATTCAGAGTACTTATCTTAACTATTATGCCAATAATACTTAGCACTACAATTTATAATATCAGTGATACTCTTGATCAGGGTATTTTTAATTATCTTATGGATAAAAAAGGTTTTACTGATATGAAAGCAGCCTGGTGGGGTATTTTTTCTACTAAATATAAGGTTTTGACTAATGTCCCGGTAGCATTGGCATCTGCTATGGGAGCTTCTATGATGCCTTCGCTTACTACCTGTGTAGAACAGGGAGAGATAAAGGTGGCAAGGCATAAAATAGCTACAGCTATGAGATTTACAATGATATTATCTATCCCTTGTGCTGTAGGTTTGGCAGTTTTAGGAAAGCCTATCATTGCAATGTTGTTTTCAGGAGAGATAGATCTTCCTGCACAATTATTAAGATTTGGCTCCATATCAGTAGTATTATATGGTATGTCTACCTTATCTAATGGAATATTACAGGGAATAGATAAGATGAATGTACCTGTTAGAAATGCAGCTATAGCCCTTGTTTTACATTTAGGTGTGCTTTATCTTACCTTAGATGTGATGGATTTAAAGCTCTATGGTGTTGTTATAGCTTGTATATTCTTTGGTTTGGTTATGTGTATTCTTAACTGGCTAAGCATAAAAAGATATTTAAAATACAGGCAGGAAATTAACCGGACCTTTGTAATACCTTTTATAGCATCGATTATTATGGGTATAATATGCTGGCTGACAAATTTTGTATTATGTAAGTTTATTTCTTCTATACTTTCTGTTCTTATAGCTATTTTGCTTGGAGCTATAGTTTATTTTATGGTACTTGTAAAATTACGAGGAGTAAAGGAATCTGAGATCCGAAGCCTTCCAGGTGGAGGAATAATAGCTGGAATAGGACATGTACTACATATTTTGTAAGGATAAAATACAGCGTTCCATTTAGGAACGCTGTTTTGTGAAATAGAGTATTTTATATACTTCGAGGAGATAAAATGAAGGTTCTAGTAGTGGGCGGTGGAGCTTCAGGAATGGTAGCGGCTATTAAGGCGAGAGAAAATGGCCATGATGTTACTATTTTTGAACATATGAACAGAATAGGTAAAAAGATACTGGCTACCGGAAATGGTAAATGTAATCTTACAAATATGAACCTAAACATATCAAATGGTTGTTGTGAATATTATTACACCAGAGGGAACAGTAAAACAAAAGATGAACTGGTAAACGCTGTTTTTGAGGAATTTTCTTATAATGATACCTTAAATTTTTTTAATGCATGTGGTTTAAATATAAGAAACAGAGAGGAATATGTTTATCCGTATTCAGAACAGGCCTCAGCTGTGCTAGATGTATTAAGATTTACCTTGGAAGAAAAGAAAATCAAAGTAATTACAGATATTGAGATAGATTATATAGCTAAAAAGAAGGACTTCTTTGTAAAGTGTAAAAACAGTGAATATCATTTTGACAGAGTAATCATAGCCTGTGGCTCAATGGCACAGCCCAAGCTTGGAAGTGATGGCTCGGGATATAAGCTGGCAAAAAGCTTTAACCACAGGATTGTAGAACCATTACCTGCGTTAGTACAGATAAGATGTAAAGATAATTATTTTAAATCTATTGCCGGAGTAAGAATAAAGGGAAGTGTTAGCATTAAAGGCCAGGAGGAAAGCCTCTGGTCCAGTAATACTGGCGAAATACAGATGACAGATTATGGTATATCTGGAATAGCGGCAATGAATATAAGCGGTAAAATTGCTGAATTAATTAATAATAAAAAACAGGTAAATATTAGTATAAATATTATGCCTGAAAAAACCAAATCAGAAATAATATATCTTCTTAACAAACGTAAGAACGCTTTATCAGAGCGTGTCACGGAGGAATTTTTTGTAGGATTATTTAATAAAAATGTGGGGCTACTATTATTAAAGATGGCAGGCATTGATATGAAAAAGAAGATAATGCAGCTTTCAGATAAAGAGCTACTAAGGATAACCAGCCTTATTCAG
>JAZUFJ010000170.1:0-5815 GCA_045640645.1 Lachnospiraceae bacterium | reverse complement strand
AGATAAGGTCGAAGGGGTAATATTCACTGTCAATGGTGTGCCGGTTACAGATTCAAAGCTCCAGCCTATTGGAGTAATGACGGCGGATATGTTTGTAGACAATAATGGATCGGAAATAAACAGCTATGAAAAAGCAGAGCTTCACCTTTATTTTGCTAACGTAGCAGGAGGTGGTCTAAAAACATCTACGGAAACTGTTATGTATAGCTCAAATATATCCCTGGATAAGCTTGTAGTAGAGCATATAATCGAGGGTCCGGATAGTGAAAAATGTTATCCGGTAGCAGGAAAAAATATAAAAATATTAGGTGTAACCACAAAGGACGGAACCTGCTATTTGAATTTTAGTCAGGAATTTTTGACAAAGGAATATAGTGTTTCTGATGAGGTAGTAATTTATTCTTTTGTGAACTCTCTTACGGAGCTTCCGAATATTAATAAGGTACAGTTCATGATTGATTCGGAAACCAGTATAACCTTTGGAGATCATATATATCTATCAGAGCCTTTTGAAAGAAATCTTGAGATTATGGCTGAGAAGATGTAGAAGACAAATAAAGTACGGGAGATAAGTATGGATTATCAGTCATTTATGGCTAAATTTCCAATTAAATTAAATGCTCAGCAAAGGGAAGCAGTACAGGCAGTTAACGGGCCGGTACTGCTGCTTGCTGTACCGGGAAGTGGAAAAACTACTGTCCTGGTAACCAGGCTTGGGTACATGATATATTGCTGTGGTATCAATCCTTCTAATGTACTGACTCTTACCTATACTGTTGCCGCAACTAATGATATGAGGGAACGTTTTAGCAAATTCTTCGGTGATGAACTGGCTGCAAGATTGGAATTTAGAACAATCAATGGTATCTGCGCAGGAATAATCAGAGAATACGGCAGACAAATAGGGAAAGCCCCATATGAGCTGGAAAGTGATGAGAAAGCGCTGCTTGTGATTATTTCAAAGCTTTATCAGAGGTACGAGGATGAGTTTCCTACAGAGAGCGATCTTAAGGGTATTAAGACCCTGATAACCTATATAAAAAATATGATGCTTTCTGACGAAGAGATAAAGGCTTTAGAAAAGGATGCAGGTTGTCATTTGCTGGATATTTATAAGGCATATTGCAGTGAGCTTAAGAAAAACAGCCGAATGGATTATGACGATCAGATGATATATGCATATAAGCTGTTACAATCATCGCCTAAGCTATTGGCATACTACCAAAATATGTATCCATATATTTGCGTTGACGAGGCACAGGATACCTCAAAAATACAGCATAAAATCATAGCTTTATTAGCTTCAAAGAATGAAAATCTCTTTATGGTGGGAGATGAAGACCAAAGTATATATGGTTTCAGAGCGGCATATCCGGAGGCATTATTGTCCTTTGAAAGCGATCATCCTAACGCTAAAGTACTTCTTATGGAAGAAAATTTCAGATCAAATGCCAATATAGTTGAAGCTGCGAACTTGTTTATACAGAAGAATACTCTTCGCCATGAAAAGAATATGAAGGCCACTAAAGGCACAGGCTCTGAAATAAGGGAGATTACTTTAAAAAGTAGGGGAGCACAGTATTCTTATCTTTCGAAGGTTGCACAGGATTGTAGCGAGCAGACTGCTGTTTTATACAGGGACAATGAAAGCGCTATACCGCTTGTAGATTTACTGGAAAGAAGTAATATTCCCTACAGAATACGTAATGCAGAGCTTTCTTTTTTTACCCACAGGGTAGTGATTGATATACAAAATATAATGAGATTTGCCTATGATATGAACAATGCAGATCTCTTCGAGCTGATATATTATAAGCTTTCTACATATCTGAATAAGCAGATGGCGCTAAAAGCCTGCGAGGTCAGCAGAGAACATGGAATCTCTGTATTTGCAGCGATTTTCAGATATCTTGAGCTGAAACCGCAAACCAGAAAGAGCCTAAAAGCTCTAGAAACACATTTAAATAATATGAGAGGAGAAAAACCTCAAAAGGCTCTTAACCGTATTATTTATTATATGGGATATGGCGAATACATGGAAAGAGCAGGTCTTGGAATGGGTAAGACCTATATCCTAAAGGTTATCGCAGGCAGAGAGGATACGATAAAATCATTCCTTGGCCGAATGGAAGAGCTGAAGGAAATCTTCCAAAATAAGAAAAATGATGCAAACTGTTTATTTATATTGTCGACAGTACACGGAAGCAAAGGTTTAGAATACGATAACGTTTATATGATAGATATCCAGGATGGTATATTTCCTGAAGAGGTGCCATATGATCTAAAGCGTGCAAGCCGTGAAGAAATCGGTATTTATGAGGAAGAGAGACGATTGTTCTATGTGGGGGCAACGAGAGCAAAGAATAATTTATATCTCTTCAGGACAGATGAAGAGTCTACATTTATTAAGCAGCTAACCTACAAGAAAAAGGAAGCAAAGCCTAAAATGCCAGCTATAAAAAAGCCGGTAAGAGTAATGCCTAAGGTTGGATCTTATGGAGCGACTGGCGATGCCTATGGAGTAGAGGAGTATGAGGATTTCCTGTTTAATCTGGCAGAGGGAGTAATAGTCATCCATAAAAAGTATGGCAAGGGTGTGGTTATATCTGCGGACGAAAGTAATGTTTCAATATCCTTTGAGGATGCTGATAGAGTATTTGATTTGAGGATATTATTCCATAATGATCTGATACGGTTTGCATGATTTGAAAATAAAATTTGAGAATCACTAAAAAGATATACTTGCATAATCGAACAAATGTTTGTATAATAACCTTGGTGTGAGAAGATAGGAGAGGAAGTTTATGGAAAACGACGGAATAATTTTATCTCATACCATGGTTAGAAAGCCCTTTAATATTGTGTCTGTGATAGTGAGCTTTGATACAGAGGGAAAGGTAAGGCCCCTATATGTCAGAATAGGGGAGGACGCCTGCAAGGTAATATCTTCAAGGCTAAAAACGGACAAATTTGCAATGATATTGGAATATGACTGCATGATACAGGATGGAGAAAATGCCAGACATATGAACCTTTATTATTACAATCACCAGAAGGTATGGAGCATATAAACTTAAAATAAAAATTATAATTAAATAATAATTACAGAAAGGAAAAATGCCATGAAAGAACTTTTAGAACAGCTTAAAAAACAGGAAGAGGAGCTTCAATTTGAACATTTCTCAAATGAAGACGCGATAAAGCTTGGATTAATAATATATGAGATAGCTAAGAAAGAAACATTACCTGTAACTATAGATATTATGAGATCTGGTCAGCAGTTATTCCATATTTCAATGCCTGGTACTACTCCGGACAATGACGAATGGGTAAGGAGAAAAGTTAAACTGGTTAACAGAGTACAGCGCAGTTCTTTTTATGTAGGTACAGAGCTTAGATCTGAAAATAAGACTCTTGAAGAGCGTTCAGAGCTTAGCCATTATGAATATGCAGCTCATGGCGGATGCTTCCCTGTAAGAGTAAAGGGAACCGGCATGGTAGGTACTATAACTGTTTCTGGTCTTGAACAGTCAGAGGATCATGCTCTTGTGATTCGTGGTATTAAAGAGTTTTTTGGCTAATGTGTGGCAAAGGGCGCTCCTTGTGGCAAAAGAACCGTCCCTGGTGCTGTTCACAAAATGAACACAAATAAAACACTTTTTTATCACCTGAAAAACATAATTAAGACATATTGACATAGTAGTATATGCTCATAAACATAAAGGAGATGGTGCTACATGCAGAAGCTTATAAGAGGACAGTGATTACCGGATAAGAGCTAATAAGTGATGGCATATGTGCTTTAATTAATGATAAAAAATTTCAGGAGGGATAGATATGTACGAATCAAATAGTTATGAAAATGAACAGGTAAAATTAAACGAGGAAGATAAACAGGCTGAATATAGAGCCAGATTAATAGCTGAGAAGAAGGCAAAGAAAAAAGCCAGAAGAAAAAAAGTTGGATTGATTATTGGTGGAGCTTTCCTCTTCGGTGTAATAGCTGGCGGAACAATTGTTGGAATCAATTATGCTACAAAGTATGTGATAAGCAGATTCATGCCAGGATTAAGTATTCAGGCCCAGATAGGCAGCGTGAACGACAAAGAAGAAGCTGCAAAAGGAGATTCAGAGACTAAAGAGACAAAAGAAATAGGTACAACCAATAGCGGCAATAAGGAAAAGGCTGAAGCAGTAAAGCTTAATGTGGTGGAAAACTCAAAGGGAAGTGTTGGAAATTCAGATGATCTTCTTACTATCCCAGAGGTAGCACAGAGCACAATGCCTTCAATCGTTTCGATTACCAATAAGAGCGTACAGGAAGTAAGGATGATGTTCTCTAACAGGACACAGCTTTATGAAAACGAAAGCAGGGGCTCAGGTATTATTATAGGTAAGAACGATTCAGAGCTTTTAGTACTTACTAATTATCATGTAATTGAAGGAGCTTCAACTATTACAGTAGCCTTTATTGATGATGAGGTTTGCGAGGCAGTAGCAAAGGGCTCAGACCCTGATAATGATATAGCAGTTATAGCTATTAAGCTTGATGATATAAAAGACAGCACTATTGATGAGATAAAGATAGCAGCGATCGGCGATTCAGATGCATTGGTTATTGGTGAGCAGGTAGTAGCTATAGGTAATGCATTAGGATATGGTCAGTCTGTTACAACAGGTATCGTAAGCGCCCTTAACAGAGATGGCGGTTTCCAGAATTATGTAGAGAACCTTATTCAGACAGATGCAGCTATCAACCCTGGTAATAGTGGTGGAGCACTTCTTAATATGAAGGGCGAGGTAATAGGTATCAACTCTGCAAAGGTTTCATCTGCAAAAATTGAAGGTATGGGATATGCTATACCTATGGCAACAGCTCTTCCTATTATAGAAGAACTTGTTAACAGAGAAACAAGAGATGCAGTAGATCCTAAGGATATGGGTTACCTTGGAATAAGCGGTGTAACAGTTACAGAAGAACATTCTAAGTCACTTGGTATACCTCGTGGAGCCGGAATATCAGAAGTAGTAGAAGGTGCAGCTGCAGAAAAGGCCGGCCTTAAGAAGGGCGATGTAATAGTAAAATTTGATGGTTTATCTATAGACAGCTTTGCAGAGCTTAAGAGACAGATGGTATATTACAAAGCTGGTGAAACCGTTGAAGTAATAATAGCAAGAGCTGATGATGGAGAATATAAAGAGATAACTGTTGAGGTTACCCTTGATAAGTGGCCTGAGGATATGGTAAGCGAGACATCAGAAAAGGACAAAGATTCTGAAGAGACAGAAAGTCAGCCTGAGGACAAGAAACCGGAAGAGGGAAAACCATCAGAGGGACAGCCTTTCCCTAATAATGGAATGTATTCTATAGAAGATCTTTTCAGATTCTTTAATTTCTAAGATGTCTAAAAATATAAAACAAGTTATTATTGTATGAAAAATATTGATGAAGATATAAAAACAGGGCAATTTAAAACAGTATATTTGCTCTATGGTGAGGAAGCATACCTCGTAAAACAATATAAGGACAAGCTGAAAAGCGCTCTTACTAAAGAAGGGGACAATATGAATGTCTCCTTCTTTGAGGGCGCTAATATTGATGTAGGGAAAATCATAGATCTGTCAGAGACTTTGCCATTTTTTGCTGAAAAACGAGTAATATTCGCTGATGATACCGGCCTGTTTAAGGGAAAGAAAAATGCATCTGACGATGATGAAGAGGAAGAAACAGCTGCCCCAGAGGATAACGATGGAGAGGACGCGGCAGCTAAGGGAAATATAGTAGATTATATTAAACACATTCCGGAAAGCAGCG
>JAZUFJ010000169.1:0-10314 GCA_045640645.1 Lachnospiraceae bacterium | reverse complement strand
CGCTAACCTTCATTTTTCCATTTCGAACTTCAGAGAACACATTTTCCATATCATGTGTAAGATTCTGCATCCTCTTATAACCCATAGTACCTGCCATACCTTTAAGGGAATGGGCAGCTCTGAAGATCTCATTGATAGTGTCTTCATTTTCCGGTTCATTTTCAAGAATCATGAGCTGATCTGAAAGTGATTGCAAATGTTCATTTGTTTCGTCAAGAAAAATCTCTAAATACTGATTAACATCCATGGTCAACGTACCCCCACTATTTTTGTTATATGTTCCGCAACCTTTTCAAGCGGAACGACTTCATTTACTAATCCGGAAATTGCAATGCTCTTTGGCATACCATAAACCGTGCAAGTTTCCTGATCCTGTGCTATAACGTGTATCTTCTTTTTTCTGTCAAGCGCTTTAATACCTGCTGTTCCATCACATCCCATGCCTGTAAGGACTACACATACTATCTGATCGTAATCACTGTTACATAAGGACTCGTACATATAATTTGCACAAGGCTTTACACCCTCTCTGGATGGCTCATCTGTATATCTTATTTTATAGCCTCCATCTTTTTTTATTGCATTTAAATGAAGACCTCCCTCTGCAATATACACATGTCCTATCTCAAGCTTCTCGCCTTCCTTAGCCTCTGTTACAGTCACATTGCTAAGTTCATTGAGACGTTCTGCCAAAGTAAAGGTAAACCCTTTTGGCATATGCTGAACCAGAAGTACTGGCGCGTTAAGATTCTTTGGTAGTTTTGGTATAACCTCCTGTAAAGCTTTTGGTCCTCCGGTAGAAGAAGCTATAGCAACTATCTTCTTTCCTCTGACCTCTTCAGCAGGTCTTAATTTCACCTCGCCACCAGCTTTTAAACCTGTATGGGATGAAGGCATCACCCCAGGAGCGGCAGTAGCCGGTTTTGAAGCTCCCATTGACATTGATACCCCTGTAGCAGGGGTTTTCTGATTATGGAAGTTAACATCATATCGTGCTGTAAATGTTGGACCTGTTTTCTTTGTATCCTGTGATCCGCTAACAGGTCTGGATATACGTTTTCTACCGACATTAGCCTCTGATACAGCCTCCAGCTGATCAAGGAATCTCGCTCGAAATTCCGCATGTCTTGCATCTGCAACATTTTCAGGCTTCTTAATGAAATCGATAGCTCCAAGCTCTAAGGCTGTTAAAGTCTCTCTTGCTCCCTCACCAGTTGTCGTAGATGCCATGAGCACGTTTGCTGTTACATTGCTCTTCTGCATCTCCCTAAGCATGTCCAGACCAGTCATCTGAGGCATATAAACATCGAGAACTACAGCATCATAGTTTCTTGCCACTATTAATTTAAAGCCTTCGATTCCGTTAACTGCCATATCGGCAACCTCGAATCTCTCATCGGAATTTATTATATCACACAACACCCTTCTCATGAGTGCAGAGTCGTCGACGATCAATATTTTTTTCTTCATTATGTCACCTATCTATATCAATTTAACCGTTTTCCCTACGGCGAATCTTTCTTTCTTCCTCAAATATGTATCTTATTATGCTTTCCCTGTCATCATTTACTATATTGACGAACTGTACTCTATGCTCATATTTATCAGGATT
Organism: Lachnospiraceae bacterium; assembly: GCA_045640645.1. Taxonomy (GTDB): domain Bacteria; phylum Bacillota; class Clostridia; order Lachnospirales; family Lachnospiraceae; genus JAZUFJ01. The sequence goes on along the minus strand of JAZUFJ010000169.1, from coordinate 8,702 downwards.
GTTCTCCAAAGGCTCTGATACCAGCACACGACCCAAAAGCTTGTATTCATTTAATTTTCCGCTAACATGAAGAGAGAAAATAAACAAAATATTTGTGTTTTTCTGATACTGTACCTTAGAAATAAATCTGGCACCGCCTCCACTTATGTCAACCATTGTTCCATTGTTAAAGGTCAAATCTGTATCCAAAAAGCTAACCTGCTCAGACAAATCATTTACATCATTATCTGAAAGTTCCCTTGATTTCATATCTAAAACACAGTTAAGACGATAATATTCTCTTCTCTGATACTTTCTAAGATCAGTAGTAAGCTCTAACACCAAAACGAAAATGTTCTCTGATTTGTATCTGTCTATTACTCTGGCAAGACACTGATAAAGACCATTTTTAGTATAGAAACAGAGATTGTATTCGCCATCTATTGGCAACAATATTATCTTTCCCTGCTCCATTGGCATTGCTATCTTAATCTCATCCTCAGATATAATGTCATAGACCTGGCTCCTATAGCTTTTTTTTGACTCGGCGCTTCGCTTGCCCGTTCCCGTAACAATGGTCTCGATCTCAAGCTTATCACCTACCTTAATGTACTTGGATAGCATAATAACCCCCTGCATTTATTTCATTACAAGGCCAAAATTCTTTTCGCCTTTTTATATTCATATTAAAATATTTTATTTAAATCTGTCTGCTTCTAACCATGTTTGCAAAGAAGCCTGCCATTCCATACTTTCTGAAATATGGGTCCTTTCCATTATTTTCCAATGTAAGAGCCAAATCTGCAGACGCCTGGGCAGACTTTGAATTTGGGCTCTGTATGGAAACTGGTGATTGCTGCATAACAGCTTTTTGCAGCATCTGATCGTCAGGTATCACCCCTACAAAGGAAAGCGGAATCTTTAAATATCTGTTTACTACAGCGTTTAGCTTTGTATATAGCTGCTTTCCTTCATCTGCATCGGTAACTTTATTAGCTACTACCTTTATCATGGTCATATCCTTACTAAACTTAGGATGTCTGTTAAGGGCCTTTAACAGAGAATATGAATCTGTAATAGAGGTAGGCTCCGGAGTAGTTACCAGTAAAACCTCTCCGCTGGCTACCAGAAATTCCAAAACAGCATCTGATATTCCGGCTCCGGTATCTATAATTATTACATCAGCCAGTCTGTCAAGCTCTGCCAGATTCTGTATAAGATAGTTGATGTAATCACGATTAAGATTAGATAATCCTGCGATGCCGGATCCTCCGGAAATAAATCCTATATCCATAGGTCCCATGGTAATAATTTCACTTATGCTCATACCCTGATATATAAGATCTGACAAATTATGCTTAGGTATAGCCCCAAACATTACCTCTATATTTGCAAGGCCAAAATCTGCATCAAAAATTATTACTTTATGTCCCAGCTTTTTTAATTGAACGGCTAAATTTATGGAAACGTTTGATTTGCCCACTCCACCTTTTCCACTGGTAACAGTAATTACACGGGCAATTGGTCTTCTGTTTACAGGATTGTTTTTTATGATATTACGCAACTGTTCTGCCTGATCCATCAAGATTTGCCCCCTAATAATTTCTTTACTGTACTCTGTGGGCTAAATGTTTCTATGTCATCAGGAACGTTCTGTCCGCAGGTAACATATGACATATCAGCCTTTGTATGCAATTTAAGATTAAACAGATTACCAAGGGTAGTTGTCTCATCAAGCTTTGTGAAAACAAGCTTATACTCTACCATGGAAGCATATACATCAGCTATGCTGACAAGATCTCTGTATTTTGTTGTAGCTGATACTACCAGATATATCTCCTTTTCATAGGTATCATCTACTGCCTCTATAAACTGCTTCATAGCGTTCTTCTGTGCTTCATTTGTATGAGAGTGTCCCGCTGTATCTACTATAATGTAGTCTGCATCCTTATAGTCCTTAATAGCCTGATCCATCTCATCATTAGAATATACTACCCTAAATGGAGTATCTAATATATTAGCATAGGTTCTTAACTGCTCTGCTGCAGCGATTCTATATGTATCTGTTGTAAGAAGAGCTACCTTTTTCTTTTCGTTTACCCTTAAAGTAGACGCTATCTTCGCTATTGTAGTGGTCTTTCCAACACCTGTAGGGCCAATGAAAAATACAACCTTTGGACCTTCCTTGGCAGGCTCTATGGTTTTTGGCTGTCCAAACATTAATATCATTTTCTGGTAAATATTAGCCAGCACAAAGTCTACTGTTACATTAGGCTTTCTGATCTTCTCTACCTCATCAATAAGCTCATTTGCGTACTTTTCATCAACTTCATTCTCTATGAGTGTATTGTAGATCAGCTTTACAAACTCCACATTAGGATCATCTTTTGCAAACTTTTCCTCTGTTTCCTTATTTTCCTTTTCTATCTGTTTTTCAATAAGGGAATGCAGGCTCTCAAGCTTTTCTTCCAGCATACGTCCGTTGCTGTCGTCTGCCTTTACAGTTTCTTTTTCTACTGGCTCTTTAGCAATATTGGAATTAAAATTTCGGTTGACATAATTACTTGTTTTTTCATTACTGTCGCCTACTTTGATATCAAGACCAGACTTATTAACAGGCACATCTCCCGCTACAAGATCTATACTGGTTTTGTTCTGTGTATTATTAGCAGGACTAATCTTCTTTGCTACTGGCTTTGCCGGTCTTTCAGTTTCGTCCTCTGTAGCAACAGTCACCTCAATAAGAGGCTTTTTAAAAATTGCAAAAAGTCCCTTCTTTTTGGCATTTTTTACGTTCATTACCACAACGTTCTGTCCAAGCTCTGCCTTTGCTGCGTTTACAGCTTCTTCTTCAGTTTTTCCCTGATATTTCTTGATGATCATATTATGCAGCCACCATTCCTACTGATTGTAATTCCACATTACTGTCTATCTCATTATAAGAAACGACTATAAGATCCTTAAAATAATCCTCTGTCAGCTTCTTAAAATACATTCTTACTATTGGAGAAGTAATAATAATTGGTATCTTTCCAAGGTTCTCAAGCTTAGCCACTTCTCCCTCTACAGCCTTAATAATTGCCCTGGTTCTTTCAGGATCAAGGGTCAGATATGCTCCCTGCTCTGTCTGCTTAACGCTGGCCATTATCTCCTGCTCAATCTTAGGATCAAGAGTAACCACACTGGTAGATTCATTTGCAGGGAAATATTTAGCTGATATTGCCCTCTTTAAGCTCTGTCTTACGTATTCTGTCAGAACATCTGTATCCCTTGTTACTGTCGAATGGTCAGCAAGGGTCTCAAATATTGTAAGCAGGTCTCTTATTGAAATGCCTTCTCTGAGAAGATTCTGCAATACCTTCTGTATTTCTCCCAGACCAAGAAGCTTTGGAGTAAGCTCATCAACAAGGCTTGGATTAGATTCTTTAATATTATTAATAAGATTCTGTACATCCTGACGTGTAAGAAGTTCTGCAAGATGCTGTCTGATAACCTCTGTTAAATGAGTAGCAATAATAGAAGGAGGGTCAACAACCGTATAACCAAGTGATTCCGCTCTTTCACGCTGGGACTCAGTTATCCAGATAGCAGGTAAATGGAAGGATGGCTCAAAGGTAGGTATACCGGATATCTCCTCCTCCACAAAACCGGGGTTCATAGCCATATAATGGTCAAAAAGAATTTCTCCCTCTGATACCTGGATACCCTTTATCTTAATTATATACTGGTTAGGATTGAGCTGAATATTATCTCTCAAACGAATAATCGGAACAACTGTACCAAGCTCCAGGGCTACCTGACGTCTTATCATTACCACACGGTCAAGAAGGTCACCGCCCTGGTTGACATCTGCTAAAGGAATAATACCATAACCAAATTCCAGCTCTATAGGGTCAACCTGTAAAAGCGATACAACGTTTTCCGGCTTTCGAACCTCTTCTGCCTCTTCTTCTGAGGTATCAACCTCTGTCTCTATCTGTTCAGACTCAATAGAATTAGCTATAAATCTTCCTGAAACAATAAAGATTAAGCCTAATGTAAGGAACAATATAACGTTCAAAGGTGTGACTATTCCTAAAAAGCAAAGTACAACACCAACAAAATAAAGTACCTTAGGAATACCAAAAAGCTGAGACACAAGCACACGGCCAAAGTCTGCTTCCTTTGAGCCCTTTGTAACCAGGATACCAGTTGACAAAGATATCAGAAGTGAAGGAATCTGTGATACCAGTCCATCACCAATAGTAAGTATTACATATTTATCAAGGGCTGCAGAAATGCTCATATTCTGACGTAGCATACCCATTGCAATACCACCTATAACGTTTACCGCAGTGATAATCAAACCGGCAGTGGCATCTCCCTTTACATACTTTACCGCACCATCCATAGATCCAAAGAAGCTTGCTTCCTGCTGAAGCTTTGCTCTCTGCTCTGCAGCTTCCTGGTCTGTTATCGCTCCTGTATTAAGGTCCGCATCTATAGCCATCTGCTTACCTGGCATAGCATCAAGAGTAAATCTTGCTGTAACCTCAGCTACACGTTCAGAACCTTTATTGATAACCATAAACTGAATAATTACCAGAATAATAAATACAATAGTACCGATGATAAGATCTCCACCACCAACGAATTTTCCAAAGGTCTCTACTACGTTACCAGGATCGCCGGAAGCAAGAATCAGTCTTGTGGAGGAAACGTTAAGTGAAATTCTAAAAATTGTTGTGAACAAAAGAATGGTTGGGAAAAAAGACATATCCAAAACTTCTTTTGAAAACATGGTATTAAACAGAATAGCAAATGATATTCCCATATCTGCTGCAAGGCAAATATCCAATAGCAGGTTTGGAATAGGTACTATAAGAAAAATAAAAGCTGCCAGCAAATACATTCCTACAGCCAGATCGGCTCTGTTTACTTTCATGATTCCTCCTTTCCATGCAATTATATATGCATCAACAATCACGAGCTTAGCCTGTGTATACAATCTTTTGTCTTAATCAGGCACTATGTTTTTCTCTATAAATCGCTGCCAGAATATCCGCTACTACCTGATATAATTCAGGCGGAATTACGGCACCAAGCTCTACATTATAATAAAGCATTCTGGCTAACGGCTTGTTTTCTACTATATCAACATTATTTTCTCTGGCTACTTCCTTAATCCTCGCAGCCAGGAAGTCCTCTCCTTTTGCTGTAACATAAGGAGCATCAAATACCTCTGGATCATATTTAAGAGCTACAGCAAAATGTGTAGGATTGGTGATAACTACATCTGCCTGTGGAACTGCGCTCATCATACGTCTTCGTGACGCCTCACGCATCCTCTGACGCTGTTTGCCCTTTACAGCAGGTTCTCCTTCAGCATTCTTATATTCATCCTTGACCTCCTGCTTGGTCATTTTCAAATCTTCATGGTGTTTCCATGTCTGATATCTGTAATCTGCAAAGCCTATAATCAGATAAACCATACTTATCTTTATTCCCAGACCAATTGCTATATCTCCTATCAACGCAAGAGCGGATATAAGAGACATATTATATAGATTATATAAGCTCTCAACATACTGCAGCAGGCTGCTCACAGCTATGTATCCTATTACAACAAGCTTTACCACCGACTTTAAAAGTTCAAAAAGCTTCTCAGCTGAAAATATACGTTTAAAACCTTTTATAGGATTAAGCTTGCTAAATTTAGGCTGCAGTGGTTTTGATGTAGGAGCCCATTTTACCTGTACCAGATCTACTACAAAGGCCACTATCACCCCCACGGCAAAGACCGGTATCAGTATAGTGATTATTCTTAAGATTATATCAACAAATAACCTTGCAAAAGAAAGCTCTGGAACATTTCCCTCCGGATATAATAAATAATCCGGTATTCTGCTATATACATAAGAAAAATTTTCAAGAAATTTAATTCCTGCAGTTCCTACCCAAAGCTTCAGAACTATGAACATGGCTAAAAGACCAACGGCAATACCAATTTCCTTACTCTTGGCTACCTGGCCTTCTTTTCTAGCATCCTTCTTCTTTTTATCTGTACGCTCCTCTGTCTTCTCCCCTCCTGCTCCTTCTTTAGCGAAGAGCTGAAGATCATATGGAAGAAGAGGTCTTTCACAGAATATATAATATTCATCAAATTCTTGCATCTATTTTCTCCCGATACAAGCTTTCTTTAATCCATCTTAGGTAATGCTTTCTACCACTGCTGTCATCATATACTTCATCTCTTTAAAAATATATTCTGAAGCTGATGGAAGTATAGAAATAGTAAGTAATAATACTGAAAGCCCTACTAAAAGCTTAAAATGCATACCTACCGAAAACATATTTATCTGTGGACTTGCTTTTACAAGTATACCCATTACTGCGTTCAATATCATTATAGAGGCCACTACCGGAAGACATAGTCTGAAAGCTATAGAAATATAATCACCCATAAATCTTGTGACCACCATAAGCAGCTTATCTGATGAAAAATTTGCTCCACCTATAGGTATTATTCTATAAGTCTCAACAATAGCCCGGATAAAATAATATATCATGCCATTTATCATCATTATAAGCAGTACTCCATATTCATAAATAGAGCCTGTAAAACCGGTACTCTCTCTGGTCAGCGGATCCATAAGCTGTACCATTGAAAGCCCTATTTCCATATCTGCTACCTTACCGGCAAAAAGCACTATAGAATTACATACATTAGCTCCATATCCAATCAATATTCCTGTAAGCGCCTCTTTTATAACCAGCGTAGCATAAGAAAATACTGTATTATACTCTGGCATCACATGAGGCGTTACCGCATTATATACCACTAATGCCAGGAAAAAACTAAGCCCTGTTTTCACTCTCCTTGGCACTCCATTAGTAGAAAAGAACGGAGCCACAAATGTAAAAGAGCTCATTCTTGTGAGAACCAAAAGAAAAAATTCCAGATCTGAATACGTAAAAGAATGTTCTATCATATAAGCTACCTAATATATAATGAAAAGCTGTTCCACAGCTTTTCCATAAGCCCGGTAATATTATTAGACATCCAGTGTCCGGTTAACATAAGTACCAAAAAGATTGACAATATCTTTGGTACAAAGGTCAAGGTCTGTTCCTGAATAGAGGTTACAGTTTGAAATATACTTATTACCAGACCTACTACCATTGATATAAGCAAAAGAGGCGCTGCCGTAATGATAACAGTATATAAACATTCTCTTATGATCATAGTAACTGTATCAATTGTCATGCTACGCCTCCTTATTTCTTATATAAAATATTTTATGTAAACTTATGAACTATTCTTATGACTCTAAAATAATGTCCCCCTGTCCTGCCACATTAAATATTCCAGCTAAATATTTGTCAGTAAAAGGTTTTTACAAGATTACCTATTACTAAGCTCCATCCATCTGCTAAAACAAATAAAAGAATCTTAAAGGGCATGGATATAGTCGTAGGCGGAAGCATCATCATACCCATAGACATAAGAGTAGAGGATACTACCATATCAATAACAATAAATGGAATATAAATCAAAAAGCCTATAATAAACGCAGTTCTAAGCTCACTAATTAAGAAGCTTGGAATAAGTACTCTTGTAGGAATATCATCTACGTTTTCTACACTATCAATACCTTCTATATCCAGGAATAAACGCACATCCTTTGTCTGAGTCTGACCATACATAAACTCTCTAAGAGGTACTAAAGCTGTATCAAAAAATTCTGTCTGGCTCATCTCTCCCGCTTCAAAGGGCTTTACCGCCGTCTCGTTTATCTGCGTTATAACCGGATTCATAATAAAAAATGTCAGAAACAGAGAAAGACCGATCAGCACCATATTCGGTGGTGCCGTCTGAGTACCAAGCGCTGATCTGACAAAATGCATTACAATCAGTATCCTCGTAAAAGAGGTCATCATCACTAACAGGGTAGGAGCTAACGCTATCAAAGTGAGGGTAATAAGTATCCTTAAGGTTCCGGACAAATTACCCTGTCCATCCTGATAGGTGATAGAGAGATTATTCGCTATATTCAATTCCTTCAGATCGTTAGCGGTTTCTGCACTTCCGGGCTCATTTATGACTGTTCTGTTTTCGTTTGGTTCAGATTCTGAAATACCAATAGCATCAAAATCCGAGGCATATACATATGCCGGCTTAAGCAGAGCAACAAACATAAAAGCCACAGCTAATACAAATATCAGCCTACGACCTTTAAAATGTATTATTTTTTCCATCACTCATCGCCTTTTTTTTGCATTTTATCTTTGGCCATATTAAACAGCTTCTGGAAGCTGTCTGAATTTAGAGCATTATCGCTCAAATCAAGCTCATCTTCGCTTAACTCTGTGAGCATGGAAATTTCATCTTTTCCCACAGCAAGAAGCAGGTATTTATTACCTACTTTTACTATCTGAAGAAATTTATTTTGTGTGACCCTAAAGGTCTCAATTGTTTCGAAATTTCTGCTTTTACTGCTTAGTTTCTGAATCTGTCCTGTCCACTTTAGGGTATATCTTGTAATGATTAATATCAAAACAAATATCAGGAATACAGTCAGAAACTGGGCAGCTGAATTAATTCCAGAAGAATATAATCCCTCTGAAGCTATATCTGAAAGGATTAACTTCATAATATAAACCTTATAATGATTATCTTATTAGCCTACTACCTTTTTAACAGCTTCGATAACACGGTCTGCCTGGAATGGCTTAACTATAAA
>JAZUFJ010000168.1:0-3248 GCA_045640645.1 Lachnospiraceae bacterium | reverse complement strand
TCATTATCTGATGCCAGTATTACCCCTTCTCCTTCTATATCTGACAAAGCTAATCTATAGCTCTTCTCTCTTTTATCTTCAAGATTAACATTTATATAATCTCTTATATGTGAGAGCACATTGTTTATATCTGCTTCCCCTGAAAGATATGAGCTATCTATAAACATTAAGCCATACCTTTTATACATAGCCTGTCCATATTCCGAAAAACAAGAATGAAGAGCGCTTACAGTAAGCAGTTCTATAAGCTGCCTAACCATTTGATGCCGTACATTTATAATTGCCTGACTGATAAACAAACTTATTGTCGACAATATCAATGCCAAAAATATGGTTATCTCACCTTTATATTTTTTATTAAATCGCTGCACTGTCGTTAGCTATTCTTTCAAAAATTGTACCTATAATTGTGGTTAGCTGATCCCTGAATATTACTACTAAGCCGATCAGTACAACCAATATCAATATCATCTCCACTACACCGATTCCATCCTCTTCCTTAACAAATCTTTTTGCCTCTGATATTATTTTTTTTAATCCCTGTTCCATTATCCTTTGCATGATTAATCCTCCGTTATATTTTTCTCTTTTTATTTATATTCCAAATGCCATATATGCCGGCATAATTATCATTATTATCACTACCAGTAGCATCATAAACATTGGTGCTAATAGTTTCGTACCCGCTTTTTCACCCAAGATTTTCGCCTGATTTTTTCTTTCTATAAAGGAATCATTTATCTCCTTTTCCAAAAGCGAGCTCATATCATCTCTGCCTTTCTTTATAGCCTGTTCCACTATATTAATAAATGTTCGATATCTCGCCAGGTTACATCGTTTTGCGAACATCTCATAACAGTATATTTCTCCCATTCCATCCTTCATTCCCCTTCTGGCTAGAATCATTTCTTCGTATGCATAATGCATCTTTCCACCATTTTCTACTTCTTTTATATAGTCATTACAAATTTTATCCCATATTCTTTTCGAGGACATTCCAGCAACATAATACAGAGCATATTTATTCAGAATTTTAGGATAATCTTTTAGCATTTCCTCGTTTCTCTCTATTTCTTTTTCTTTCATTTTCTGATCCATATTGGCAGAAACATAAAAGATGCCTATGACCCCTATAACCAATGCTATTACAGCTCTGTTATCCTTTACTTCTCTATATCTTACCGGTATGCTTTCTATTTCCTTAGGAAGATACATTCTACTTTCTGTAATAGTATCTTCACTGGCCTTCTTTAATGCTTCCTCAAAAAGCTCCGAGAAAGTTTTCTTTTCCATTTGAGGATATACTCTGACCAAATATTCTTTCTCTCTTATAAAGGTCTTATAGGAAATTTCACTTACCAGTTTTACTACTATTCCCTCTTCGTATCCCTCTACTGATTTAAGCCGGTTCATATCAACAATACCCTTACCTGATAAAATCAAAGGTTTTGAGCTGCTCCATCTGACAGAAAAAGGAAACCCATCATATTTATTACTTAGATTCATAGAATATATAATCTGATCTATATTATTATTCTTTCCTAAAATTGCTTTATCCAGATATCCATCAAACCTGGTATATAATTCTTCAAGCTCCTCTTTTGACAGGTCTCTTTCCTTTACCTCAATGTCAATTTTTTCTCCTTTCAAATTATCTTTTCGCTCAACATATAAAGAGACCTTTTTATCACCTTTTCCATAATCATTTCTTTCTATAAATTCGTTTTTCTTAAGCTCATTAGAGCTCAAATCTACAACCTCAATAATTACAGCAAATATAACGGAGACCCCAAATATAAACAGGCACTTTTTAATTTTTTCCCTTTTAAATCGTCTGCATTCATCCTTTAAATTCTTTTCAGGATATATCCGGGCCATAATAGCTTCTGTTTTTTCACTAACTAAAAAACTTTTTTTCTTTCCCTTCATACCTTTATAGCCACTATCCTCTCTCCCATTACAAAAGCTGTAATATATATTCCAAGGCATGCTGTCATCAAGGCAATGCCAAATGCATTATGATATAAAACATTTAAAAAACCTGAGGTAGATATTCTTAAATATAAAATGATTCCAAAGGGAACCAGACACATTATTCTATGCTCATATTTCTTCCCGCTGATAACCACCTCTATTTCCGTTTCTGTTTCCTGTTTATTCTTTATCAATTCCACAGTACTGGATATTATTTTATTAAAGTTTCCTCCGTTCCTTTTAGCGGTTGAAAATACTTCTGCAAAATCGGTAATATCCTCAATGTCAGCTCTCTCCGAAAAATCCTTTAAAAATATCTCAAGGCTTTCACCTATCGATAATCTATGTTCTAAAAGTCTTATTTCACTGCTCATTAAGGAATTTTCGCCATATAGCTTATCTATTTCCAGCTTTGATGCAATAAAAGCATTTTCTACAGAATAGCCTGCATTTAAACTTCCTGATACGAGCTGAATCACCTCTAAAAATTCCTGACACAGTCTTTTTTTCTGATTACTAACAAGCTGCTTCTTTTTAAATTTTATATATATAATTATTCCCGGGGATAATAAAAATAGAGCATAAAAAGAATCGTAAAATAAAAATGAAATTGTGATATCAAGTAATATAAATTCGATTAAAATAATAAAAAAATCCTTTTTAGATAATAAATATCTGTTATAGTTCATCCTTAATTCCAGCTCTTATTAACTTTTCCTTATTAAAAACATTATTCTTTTTTTCATATATACCTATAACCCTTCCCTTATCTTCTGTGGTTTCCTCAAATGAGAATAACAGTCTGGTCTCTACCTCTCCATCTTTGAAGCCTATAACCTCTCTTATCTCTTTAAGACGCCTGCTTTTATCTCTTAATCTTGTTAAATGAATAATAATATCCACACCAGATGATATTTGTCTTCTTATAGCAGATATTGGAATATCCGAGCTCATCATTATCATGGTTTCAAGCCTGTGTAATGCATCCTCTGCACTATTAGCATGCAATGTAGATATGGATCCATCTTCTCCAACATTAAAGGCCTGTAGCATATCTATAGCCTCTTCTCCCCTCACCTCTCCTACAACTATTCTGTCAGGACGCATACGTAAAGCCGATTTTATCAGATCCCTAATAGATATTTCCTTACAACCCTCTACATTTGCATTTCTAACCTCTAATCTAACCAGGTTCTCGATACCCTGAATCTTAAGCTCAGCGCTATCCTCAATGGTAATTATTCTTTCATCCTTCGGAATAAATCCTGATAACA
>JAZUFJ010000167.1:0-4109 GCA_045640645.1 Lachnospiraceae bacterium | reverse complement strand
GATAGAAGGGTATTAGGAATATGGAACAGGTTAAAAAACGACGAAGATCTTTATCATATCCGTATTGGTGAAGGAATAATTGAAATGCCAGTCAAAATAGAGATACCAAAGGAAAGATATTCTGAAGAGAGAGACGATCTTACAGATTTACCAAGGAAAATTTATGAAAAATACAGATATATAAAAAATGTTCCAATATGTATTGATTTAAAGGAAAATGAAGCTTTAGGTATTATATCTAATGATGAGGAAATGGTTCTGCTATTATTTAGGGCAATAGCTCTTCAAATGGCGTTTTCACTGAACTGTGAACAGCTAAGATTATTCTTTTGTTTCAATGGCCAAATAGTGAAAAAAGATGAGTTCAATTGGATAAAGTGGATACCCCATATTTTATCGAAGGAGGGCTTCTTATTCTCTGGTACACAGGATAGGGCTAGGAAACTAATGATTTATCTAGAGGAGACAGGTAATAAATCTCAGAAAATTCCAATTGTTTCTAAAGAGAATAATATGCATACTGTGATATTCACAGATGATAATAAGATAGCAGATAGTCTTTACAATATATATAGCGATACAACAATAATCTTTCTTGGAGTAAACTATGATAATCTGCCGAGAAATTGCAGGTCTGTAGTAACAAGGGGACCGCAATTTTCAGGATGGATAAATATGACACCTTCTGGACAATTTAGAAGAGAAGCTCATCTTGATGTAATAAGTGTAGATAAGGCTGAGATATTTGCCAGAAAGTTAAGATCCTATGGTGAAATACGTGATATGGATGAGGATGACTTTCCAGACATGGTTACTATTTGCGAGCTTCTTGGAAATGAATGCCTTAACCCTGAAGTAATCTCCAAAAATTGGAACGAAAATCATAGTGATAAGGATTTGAGTATAGAAATAGGAATGGTATCAAAAAATAAGAAATATTATCTTGATCTTCATGAAAATCATAGTGGGCCTCATGGTCTGGTAGCAGGAATGACTGGAAGCGGTAAAAGTGAAATTCTACAGTCTATTATTGTGGCTTTAGCTTATTATTACTCACCAAATGATGTTGGTTTCTTTTTGATAGATTATAAAGGCGGTGGAATGTCGAACCTTTTTAAAAAATTGCCTCATATGTTAGGTAGTATATCTAATTTATCTGGCAATATGATCTACAGAGCCATGGTTTCGGTAAAGAGCGAAAATGAAAGAAGACAGAGGCTATTTCTAAAGGCGGACGTAAATAATATAAATGATTATCAGAGAATGTATTATTCCGATAAGACAATGGAACCTTTGCCGCATATTTTTATTATTATTGATGAATTTGCAGAGCTTAAACGAGAAGAGGGCGACTTTATGAAGGAAATTATTTCGGTCGCTCAGGTGGGAAGAAGTCTAGGAGTACATCTTATATTAGCTACTCAGAAACCTAGCGGGACGGTTGATGAAAACATTTTCAGTAATGCCAGGTTTAGGATATGTCTTAGAGTATTGGATAAGCAAGATAGCAATGAAATGTTGCACAAACCTGATGCTGCATGGATAACAAAGCCTGGCAGAGCCTACCTTCAAGTAGGCAATGATGAGATATATCAACAATTTCAGGGAGCTTATACAATGGCCAGATCCATGGTTAACCAAAATTCGGACGCGGTTATAGCTCTTGATGAGGATGGAAGGAAAAAAGTCAGGAAAAGAAAAAAGGCCTCATCAGATGATCAGGCAAGGCCACAAATAAATCTTTTAATAGATGCTATATGTTCTGCATTTGATAATAGCCTGGAAAAAGGTCACCGTCCTTCAATGTTATTTAAAGAACCGCTTCCTTCGGTAATATCATACGAAAGTGCTAATAGAATAAGTATAGATAATAATAAAGACGAAGTTGTAAATATGTGGAAGGACTGGGAATATAATATACCGGTTCTGGTATATGATAATCCAAAACATCAGGAACAGGGCATTTACTATATTAATATAATTGAAGGTGGACATCATATAATATGTGGTGTCCCTAGATCTGGGAAAAGTGCATTTCTACAAACTATTCTTTTTTCTTTTCATGAGAAAGAAACCCCAAATACTCTTGAAATAATAATAATTGACTATAGTAATGGAAGCTTAAACTCTTTTAGAAATAGCTATATGGTGGCAGCATATGCTACGGAAGGCGAAGAAAAAAATATAAATATGATGTTCTATTTCTTAAAAGAAAAAGTTGCAGAAAGAAGAAGTTTGTTTAAAGGAACAAATTATAAAAGTGAGAAGGAAAGCGGTTCAGGCATACCTCTGATTCTTTTAATGATAGATAATTATGGATTGTTTCGGGAAAGAACAGAAGGTGAATATGATCAAATTATAGCTGAAATAGCAAAAACGGGGGAAAGTTTAGGAATCATCATAATAATAACGGGATTGAACATTTCAAATGGGGAGATACCAAACCGTTTGGCAGATTATTTTAAAACAGGTTTGGCTTTAGCTATGAATGACCGTTTTCAATATCAGGAAATATTGAAATATTCCGGAAGCGTTGTAAATGTACCAGATAGTATGCCTGGACGTGGTTTATGTATTAAGGATGGAGAAATATTAGAATTTCAGGCAATCATAGCTTACGGAGAACCAGATGATGGTAAGAGAAGTAAAAAACTTAAAAAATATGTTGAAGCTTTTAATACGAGGTATATGGATATAAAAAGAGAGGTGGTGCCAACAATACCGGAAGTACTAAGTGTAAAAAGATTTTTTGAAGACATAAGAAATAGAAAAACAGAGGTCTCAATGCTGACCGGAATACCCTACGGCTATGACATGGAAAGTGGCAAATTGGCTATGATTCCATGCCATAGCGAAAAGGTAATGATAGTAGCAGGAAGAAAGAAGGCAGGTAAAACGGGAAGCATTTTATTAATAGAAAAGGTTGCTTGGGAGTTTGGCATTGGTATTGATCATGTAAATAGCTTGGAAGAGCTGATGACATCTATAAAAAATAGAACTTCACAGATATATATTATCAATGATTTTGCAAAAATTGCTGGTGAATACGATAGTGAGAATAATGGGGTGAAAGCTGATGATTTGGATAAGTATGATTGCATGGAGGCATTAAATAGAACTAGTCATTTATATGTATTTGAGATTAGGGAAGATGATATTTATAAAAATTCTGTTGCTGAGTATTTGCCTTATATAAAAGAAAATTGCTTTGGAATATATTTGGGAGGCGCTCTTGATAAACAGCGATTATTTGATTTTTCATATTTGAAATATTCAGTGCAAAGCGAACTGAAAAAGGCGGGAATAGGAATAGTAAATATGCCCGGAGAATATGCGGGGTGTCAGGAGATAATAATACCGAATTTATATGAAAATTTTGGAGAAGAAAAATGATTATGGTGGATGTGAAGTTTGAGGGACAGGCTGATCCTATTCGGGATTATCTAATAGATGAAAACTTTAGCGCTAAGGTGGTAGCTGATCAGATATTACAGAGTGCAGATATAGATATAAAGCCTGATGCACTTATTGATCTGACCAGCCAGAGTATTTTAAATTCAGCGATGACATTAAAAGAACAGGGGGTGAAAAGTGGAAATAGCTTATTAGTTTTGTATAATTTTTCAACGCAAATTTAACACAAGGCGCAGTATTTCATTTGATAGCAGGATAAGGCTGTTAAATGGAATACTGCATAAAAGAGGAAAAAATGAATCGATTTTTTGCAGATTATAAAGAAATGGAATTTAAATGTAAAAGAATAAATACACTTATTATTCAGGTACAAAAGCAGATTGAAAGGATGGAGGAAGCTTCTCAGACTTTAAGAAGGGAATATCAGGGGAATGCGGCTGATACATTTTTTATAGCAGTGAACGCAGATTTCATATTTATGTACACTTTCTTAGAGAAGGTGCAGGTAATAATAAATGCCTTAAGTGATGCAATTAATGAGTATCAAAGAGGAGAAGCTATGGTGAACAGGCGAATAGGAGATATCAGATTATGAAAAGTAAATATGAGATAGAAATGGATTTTTCAGAGACGATATCGCAGGCTGAAGAGCTGGAGGAGATATCTAAGGGATTAAGTAGGATGGCGTGTAATAG
>JAZUFJ010000166.1:0-2545 GCA_045640645.1 Lachnospiraceae bacterium | reverse complement strand
CTTTGCACAGCAATTTAAGAGATCCTGCCTGCCTGATGGACCAAAGGTAGGTAGTGTTGCAGTGTCTCCAAGAGGAGATTTGCGCATGCCAAGCGATGCCTCCAGCGATGCATGGATAAAAGAGATAGGATAATGAATCAAAAAAAGAAAATTGATATGACTACTGGCTCTATTATGGGTAAGGTGTTTTTATTTGCTGTTCCGATCATAATAGGCAGTGTCTTACAACAGTTATATACGACGGTAGATACTCTGATTATAGGGAATTATTGCGGCGAAACATCCCTTGCCGCAGTGGGAACGTCTGCCCAGCCTATTGAGGTTATACTTTGTCTCTTTTTAGGAATAGGCTCCGGAGTATCTATACTGGTCTCCCAATATACCGGTGCGGGAGACGACAATAAATTATTTAAAATACTTGAAGCCTCTACCTTTTTTGTGTACTTTGCAGGTGTTCCAATCTGTATTATAGGCTATATTGTAGCGCCTCTGTTTTTGAACTATATGCAGGTGCCGGCAGATACCTTTGATCTCGCATTGGTATATACCAGAATAATATTAATTGGTTCGCTTGGAAATATTGGCTATAATATGAACGCCGGAATATTAAGAGGAATGGGAGATTCCAAGGCTTCATTGTGGTTCCTGATAGTGTCATGCTTCACTAATATTATTCTTGATATTGTTTTTGTGGCATTTTTTAAATGGGATGTTAAGGGAGCTGCAATAGCAACTACTATTGCGATATATCTCTCATGGGTTATAAGTATTATTTATATTCTGAAAAAGTTTCCGGAATATAATTTTCCAATCTTTACAGCTCATTTTGATGGTGCAGAGTTAAAAAGGATTATGAAGATAGGCTTACCTATAGGCTTTAATAATTCTTTATTTTGTTTGGGACATGTAGCTTTGCAGGTTTTAGTTAACCTTCAGGGAGCGGATTTTATGGCCGGGGTATCTGTAGCCAGTAGAATAACAGGCCTTAGTAATATAGCTATAGCGGCATTATCTCAGGCAGGAACTACATTTTCGGGACAGAATTATGGAGCTAAAAATACAGAAAGACTGAGAAAAGGATATATAAAGATTCCAGCGATTTCTGGTGGCATTACAATACTAATGGGATTAGTTGTTATATATTTCAGAGTACCGATTACCCATTTGTTTACAAGAGATGATATGGTAGTATTCTACGCTGCAAGATATGTTCTTGTTCTTCTTTTATCCCAATGGATGTTTGCGGTATTTAATGCTATAAGCTGTATAGTAAATGGGGTAGGCTTAATTAAGTACACAACAATCATTAATTTATTGATGCTGTGGGCGGTAAGAGTACCTGTAGCTATTCTGATTAACAGGTTTTTTGATGGAACCTATGTAATGCTATGCTATCCGGTAAGCTTCTTCTTTGGTATGAGCATGATGATAGGATATTATATGTTCTCAAACAAATGGAAGAGGATAATAAAAGGCGAGGCTATAGCATAAATAAGAAAAGGGTATTTTGTTCTTTGTAAAAAATTTCTAAAAAAAGATGTTGACAATTGTTTAGAATGGATATATAGTAGCAACATAAAAAGCAAGGGTGCTTGGACATAGGTCCAGGCACCTTTTTCTGTTTTTATAAGAAATTTATAAATGGTTGCGCAGCCTTACAAACAGAAAAGCTTAATGAGGAGGAAGAAAAATATGACAGATGAGATTTTAAGTGTAATAAGTAGTGAAGTCTATGGAGTATGGTTCCTTATTGGTGCAGCTTTAGTTTTCTGGATGCAGGCAGGCCTTGCAATGTGTGAAGCCGGATTTACCAGAGCTAAAAACTCCGGAAATATTATTATGAAGAACCTTATGGACTTTTGTATAGGTACTGTAATGTGGTTCATTTGTGGAGCATCTTTAATGTTAGGTGAGAACATGTTAGGTGGCTTCGCTGGAAAATTTAGTTTTGATGTATTTTCAAATTATGGTAGCTTTGATTATTCATCATTCGTTTTTAACCTTGTATTCTGTGCTACAACAGCAACTATTGTTTCTGGATCAATGGCTGAGAGAACAAAATTTTCATCATACTGTATTTATTCAGCTATTATCTCAGCAATCATATATCCTATCGAAGCACACTGGACATGGGGCGGCGGCTTCTTAGCAGACTGGGGCTTCCATGATTATGCTGGATCAAACTGTATTCATATGGTAGGTGGTATATGTGCTCTTATTGGTGCATGGATGCTTGGTCCACGTATTGGTAAGTTTGTTAAGGACAAAGATGGAAAAGTAACAAAAGTTAACGCATTCCCAGGTCATAACTTAGTTATTGCGGCACTTGGTGTTTTCATTCTTTGGCTTGGATGGTACGGATTTAACGGTGCAGCTGCAACTGATGTACCTACACTTGGTTCTATTTTCCTGACAACAACAGTAGCTCCTGCAGTAGCAACAGTAGTATGTATGATTTTTACATGGGTTAAATATGGTAAACCAGATGTTTCTATGTGTCTTAACGCATCTCTTGCAGGTCTTGTAGGTATTACAGCACCATGTG
>JAZUFJ010000165.1:0-2089 GCA_045640645.1 Lachnospiraceae bacterium | reverse complement strand
AATTTGAGAATATCTCAATCCTCATTGCCATTGGCGTTAGTGACGATGGTTACAGAGAAATTATCGGAGCATCTGAAGGGCTGAAAGAAGACCTTGACAGCTGGAAGAATTTCTTTGTAGAGCTTAAATCTCGTGGCCTTGAACATGTGAAGCTCATCATAGGTGACAAGGCTTTAGGAATGGTAGAAGCCATTGGACAGGTATTTCCCAAAGCTAAATACCAGCGCTGCACAGTACATTTCTATAGGAATGTATTATCTGTAGTTCCTAAGCAAAAAGTAGCTGATGTAGTCAAAATGCTTAAAGCTATTCATGCCCAGGAAGATAAAGCTGCTGCTATGGAAAAAGCTGACCTTGTAGTTGCTAAACTTCGTAATATGCGCCTGTCAAAGGCTGCTGACAAGGTCGAGCAATACATAGGGGAAACTCTAACCTACATGAATTTTCCAGAACAGCATTGGACCAGAATCAGAACAAATAACACTTTAGAGCGCTTAAATCGTGAGGTTAAACGCGAGCCTGTGAAGATTTTTCTGGAAATAGGTCTTCTATGGTATTTTTCAATGTGGCTTAAAATTTTATAGCTCAAAGCATCGGCTGACGCGTTAATATGATAGCCGATCCTCGTACATGATGCTGAGCTCACCGAATACAAGGCCCCAATTGCGGAGCGGCATTGACCACTTCCTGGTGGCCTCTATGGTGGCTAAATACAGCGCCTTCAACAGAGCCTGAGCATCTGGAAAGACGCTACGCTGCTTGTTTAGGCGCCTGTAGCAGGAGTTCAAGCTCTCTATGGCATTAGTGGTATAAATAACCTTTCTGACGCCTGCTGAGAACTTAAAGATTGGGCTGATAACATCCCAATTAGTCCGCCAGCTCTTCATCGCATTTGGATAGCGGTCACGCCATTTGTCTTCAACCTGATCCCGGATGGCTGCACCCTGTTCTTCGGATATTGCATGATAGATTTTCTTCAAATCTTCGGCAAATTCCTTTCTATCTTTGTCCGCAACATATTTCAGTGTATTGCGGACCTGATGCACTATGCAACGCTGATATTCTGTCTTTGGAAAGGCTGCGTTTACAGCCTCCTTCATTCCTGTGAGTCCATCAGCGCAGAGGATAAGGATATCCTGCACACCACGGTTTTTCAGTTCATTGAATATACCAAGCCAGTATTTGGCACTTTCATTATCTCCAACATAAATACCAAGCACTTCCTTGATACCATTGGAATTAATTCCTAGAATGACATAGGCAGCAAGCTTTCGGATGATGCCATTATCCCTGACGGAATAATGGATAGCATCCACAAAAACTACCGGATACACAGTATCCAGCGGTCTGTTCTGCCAGTCCTGAACTTCTGGGAGGATCTTGTCGGTGACATCAGATACAAAGCCCTCAGATACTTCGAAGCCATAAATATCTTCGATGGTAGCTGATATCTGCCTGGTGGTCATCCCTTTGGCATACATAGAGATGATTTTGCTGTCGATGTCGGAAATATCCTTCTGACGCTTTTTCACCACCTGAGGCTCAAAGGAAGATTCCCTATCCTGAGGAACATCTATGCTGAAACTGCCATAGCTGCTGTTTACCTTTTTCTTCTTGTAGCCATTACGGCTATCTGTGCTATTGGATCTCTGGGATTTCTTGTAACCAAGATGGTTATCCATCTCGGCTTCCATCATCTCCTTGATGGTTCCGCCAAGCAGATCCTTCAAGGCATCCTGGATATCCTCAGCAGTCTCAATGTTGTACTCTGTGAGCAGCTGCTGGATTATATTCCTCTTTCCTTCGGTCATTTGAACATGATGAACTGGTTTCTGTGTTTTCTTTGACATAATTCCGGCCTCCTATGATTATATATTTTACCATAGAAGGCCTAGATATTATTCAAAGAATAATTTTTACAGAAAGAGATTCACACTCCCTTTTCAGATGACCCTGAATATGCAAAGAATAAATTCCCTGATAGAAATAAATTTATTGCTAACTTCCCATTTTTTACAACTCAATGGCTTTATGTGCTGCTTTCTAAAAATGCTAATATTTCAGCTCGGCTGCGCCGGCTGTTCAATAT
>JAZUFJ010000164.1:0-5415 GCA_045640645.1 Lachnospiraceae bacterium | reverse complement strand
CATCTTTAAGACCATTAAAAACACAGGGAACTATGCCTATCTCCTTATATCCAAGGCTCTTATAAAATTTTCGTGCTACTATGTTTTTTTCATTTGTATCTATTCTTAAATATGGGCAGCCATTAGACGCTGCATAATCCTCATAGAAGCGTACAAATTCCCTTCCATAGCCCTTTGCCTTCATTTCAGGAGATATCACCAGCGTATGCATTACCATAACTTCTGTCTCGTCAGCATCATATTTCCATTTGCCTTGGTCATAAACATCCACCTGAATATTATTTAATATCCCGGTTCCAGTGATCGCATTATTATCTTCTATTACAAAAAGGTCATCTCTTTTTAGAGCAGCTAAGGCAGTCTCTTTTTCCGGATAAACTCCTCGTTCCCATCCTATAACTGCCCTTCCTTTTTCCTCTTCTGTATGAATCTTGTCATAAATAGTGCATATCGCTTCTATATCAGATGCTTTTGCTTTTCTTATAATCATTGTAAACCTTTCGTATTTTCAAGAACCTTCGATTACTGCTCAGGTAGCTTACAAACATCTATCCATTCTTTTGCCTCTGCCAGCTCATAGAGCTCTTCTGGTGTCAGCTTTACAGCACTGTTTGCGCTGCCACATGCCGGATAAACAATATCAAATCGTTTCAGTGATTCGTCCAGATATACCTCTACGCCCGGTTTTATTCCAAAAGGACATACTCCACCAACATCATGACCGATTAGCTCATTTACTTCCTCTCTTGTCAGCATTTTTGCTTTTGTATGAAAATATCCTTTATACTTGCCATTATTGATTTTGGCATCTCCTGCACAGATTATCATGACTGGCTTTTCATCCGCCATAAATGTCAGTGATTTTGCTATACGTTCTGGCTCAGTACCTACAGCAACAGCCGCAAGCTCTACAGTAGCGCTGGAAACATCAAATATCATGATTCTGTCCCCAAAGCCACGCTCCTCTAAATATTTTTTTGACGTTTCTAAAGACATCTCTCTCCTCCTATTTATAATTCCTTTGCCACCTCAGCTGCCAGTATGGCGTTCTGAATAATCATATGTTTCTGTGCTTCCATGCTATCACTGCCCATTTTTTCTTTTACATATTTCATCAGGTATCCAGTAATTGCTTTGCCTGATATTTTGTCTTCAATGCTTTTTTCTACTGCCTCATCAATAACCTGATTCATGGTCTCAGAATCAACTGCATATTCTTCGTCTATAGGATTTGCAAGTACTATTCCCGTTTTTATACCAAATTCATTTTTTACCCTGTAGGTCTTTGCAATTGTGCTAACATCATCCATCCTACATGTCAGCTTTATCCCACTTGTTCTGGCCATATATGCAGGAAGCTCATCTGTCTTATATCCGATAACAGATACCGCCTTAGTCTCAAGATATTCCATTGTAAGGTTAAGATCCAAAATTGATTTAGCACCTGAGCAAACCACTATAACATTTCTCACGACTAGTTCTTCCAGATCAGAAGAAATATCCATAGAAGTTTCTGCTCCTCTATGTACTCCACCGATTCCTCCACCTGAAACAATAGGGATTCCAACATAATCAGCGATCACCATAGTTGCAGCAATTGTCATAACCCCATTTTTTCCCTGGGCTATTATTTGCGGTATTTCTCTTCTAGACGCCTTTTGCATAGTTCCACGCATTTTTGCGTACTTATAGATTTCCTCGTCTGTCATTCCGACCTTTACTCTTCCATCCATAATCGAAATATACGCGGGAACAGCTCCAGCTTTTCTAACTTCATCCATAACCTTTAAAGCCGTTTCAGCATTTTCAGGATAGGGAATACCCTCAAAGGTTCCTCCCGTTTCAATCGCAACTATTGGCTTTTTATCTTTGATAGCCTTACTTACTTCATCACTAAAATCTATATATTTATTCAATTTTGTTGCTCCCTTTAGATTATTGCTATAAGCATTCTATCATTTTAATTATATCGACCGCAATTATAAAACTTATTTTAATACAAATATACTGATTTCCATTCTATTGAAAAAGGTCTGACCTGATGATTCACACAGGTCAGACCTTATATTATTTTCGTCGTTGTCTATTTTCTAATCAAGCACAAATCTGCCAACAACGTCATTAAGCTCTTTAACAATAGTATCCTGCTTGGTAGCCATATCAGCTATTTCATCAGCATTTCCTGATACATTATCAATAGAATCTACGATATTGGAACTTAAATCTGTTGTTTCCTGAGTAGCCTCTGCAATACTTTGAACAGCATCTGTAACTTCTTTCATAATGCCCTTAATAGTTTCTGACATGTAAGAAATGCTATTAGAAGAGCTGTCAATTTTAGCTGCATCTTCACCATACTGATCAGCTACTTTAACAAAGTTTATATAATCAGGCTGAACCGTATTCTTCATAAAACCAAGCATAGCCTGAGCATCATTTGTCAATTCATCAAAGGCTGTTCTAACATCCTGAATGGTTGCCTGAATCTTATTTACTGCATCTGCTGTGTTCCCAGCCAGACTACCGATTTCAGATGCAACAACTGCAAAACCTTTACCAGCTTCACCAGCTCTGGCAGCCTCAATTGATGCATTAAGTGACAGAAGATTAATCTGCTCAGCTATCTCGGAGATAACGTCTGCAAGCTGTCCTATACTTTCAACAACCTTAGAGTTCTCTATGCTAAGTTCAAGCCTTTTCTCAAACTGCACTGACAATTCATTGGCTGATGCAGATGATTTCCTGCTAGATTCTCCAATAGCTGCTGCTCTTTCTCTAATTTCCTCAGCCATTCTCTGGTTCTCTGCAGTTTCATTTGCCAATAAATTGACATTAGATAATACCTCTTCTGCAGAAGCATTAACCTCTTCAGTTGCAGCGCTTGTCGATAACATGGCCGAATTAACATCTGACATATACTTCTGAATATCAGCAAATCTCTCTGCTAAAGTGCTGGCAGCTTCTCTCAAAGTAGAGCTTGCGTTATCTATTTCGAAAGCATCACTGCTAATATTCTGAATAACTTCTTTGTTACTAGCAAACATATTATTGAGAGACTCGCTCATCTTACCAAGCTCATCACCACTTTTTACAGCCATAGGATTTACAGTGAAATCACCCTTGGACAGATTTTCTGCAAAAAGCTTAACTCTTGAAATATTTCCAACAATACTTCTTACCTGCAATAGTACCATTATGATTGAAAGTATTATAGCAATAATAGAAACTACAATCATGATACTAACAAGTCTCTGAACTGGTGCCATAAGCTCTTTCTCTGGCATTTGAAGCAAAAGCTTCCAGCCAGTAAGAGATAAAGCATCATAATATACATTAATCTTGTCACCATCTTTACTGTAGCTGCTGATACCGCTTTCATTAGCTATAACCTCTGAACCAAGCTTAGCTAAAGAAGCATTTCCGTCAGCAGTGATAAGTGTAGCATTTGCTATCTTCTCAGCATCTGTTCCTGCAAGATATACTCCATTACCGGTGATAAGAGTTGCCCAACCAGTCTTGCCTATTACAATATTGTTGATGAGATTTGTTATTGTATCTAATGAAATATCTACGGTAACACAACCGATATATTTACCATTTGCTATAATAGGTGCTGCACATGAGGACATAATAGTATCTGAAGTAGGATCATAATATGGATCAGTAAACTGTGCCTCTGTGGCATTGATACACATTGTATAATATTCCTGCTCAAAATAATTATATTCAGCATTGCTATAATCATAGGTTGTTACTACAGCATCCCCATCTTTATATACATAAGGACCCATGTATTCCTGGCTACTGTCATAAGCATATGGCTCGAACCACAGACCACTTCCTAATACAATGTCATTATCTAAAATTATATTGCCTAACATCATTTCATATTCCGACATTTCAATAGTTGTATAGCTCTCTTCAACCATTGCAGCAATAGTATCTGCCATATTAGAAACAGACTTAAGATATTCGTTCATCTGTCCATTTCTAGCTCTTAACTCAGCTTCCATAGATACCTGAATCTCATCATTCATAGTCTTTCTGCTTTGACTGATACTAATAGTAGTAAGGATCAGCATAGCAATAATTACAACCGGCAAGATGCCTACCAACATCTTGGCACCAATTCTCTTAAAACGCATAACATGTCTCCTTTTGTAAATATATTATTACAAAATTTATTTGAAATAAAATTGGATAAGGGATGCCTATAACATCCCCTCCGTTTTAAAGTATATCACATTAGTAGGTAAATATCATTGTTTTTTGTTAGATACAATCAAATAAAGCTATTAAGTGGTTTTGAAGTTGACTTTGAAATAACCTTGAAGTAACTTTTAAGTATGATTGTATTAATACAAAAGAGAAGGATTGTTATATCTATTTGGAAGAAAAAAATAGGAGGGTTAATATGGGTAGAGCAGAGAAGGACATTTATAGAAATGAGCTTGCGAAAAGGCAGCAGATTATTAAGGACGCTAATCTTCCAGTGATTGTTATTCTTGAAGGCTGGGGAGCAGCAGGAAAAGGTAGCACATTAGGTAGTATTATTAAATTTATGGATCCGAGGTTCTTTAAGGTATATAACATGGATGTTATAACTGAAGAGGAAATTCGTAAGCCATTTTTGTATCGTCATGCCGTCAGAATGCCTGAATATGGTCAGTTCTCATTCTTTGATGGTGGCGTTATGGACGAGGTTACCAGAGAGTATCTACTGGGAGAAATTAGTG
Organism: Lachnospiraceae bacterium; assembly: GCA_045640645.1. Classification (GTDB taxonomy): domain Bacteria; phylum Bacillota; class Clostridia; order Lachnospirales; family Lachnospiraceae; genus JAZUFJ01. The sequence continues at coordinate 679 of JAZUFJ010000164.1, read as the reverse complement.
AAGAAGAATATGATACCAAGGTTAAAAGTATAATCAATTATGAAAGACAGCTTAGAGATAATGGCTATCTGGTGATTAAGTTCTTTTTGGATGTGGATAAAAAGACCCAGAAAGAAAGACTGGATAAGCTTCTGAAGGAAAAAAATACTAAATGGCGTGTAACAGAATATGATAAATGGCAAAATAGACACTATGACGAGTGCGCTAAATTATATAAGAAGTATCTGAAAGCAACTGATACACCAGCATGTCCTTGGCATGAAATCAAATCCGTGGATAAAAATGATGTAGAAAGATTTGTGGCTAATACGATTATAGCAAGCATTGATGCGGCCATAAAAGAGCCTTGGGTAGCTCCTATTTTGGAAAAACGATTTAAGTTGAAAAAGGTAAAACCTTTAGCTTCAATTAGTCTAAAAAATAAGGTGCTTACTGATGAAGAGTATAGAGAAAAACTTAAGCCTTTACAGAAGGAGCTTAGAGAGCTGCATAACAAGCTTTACCGTAAGAAGATTCCACTTATAATCGCTTATGAAGGCTGGGATGCTGCAGGTAAAGGAGGAAATATTAAACGTATATCATCTGCTCTTGATTGCAGAGGATATGAGGTATTTCCTATTGCAAGCCCTACAAAGGAAGAGAAAAACAGACATTTCTTATGGAGATTCTATAACAGACT
>JAZUFJ010000163.1:0-2745 GCA_045640645.1 Lachnospiraceae bacterium | reverse complement strand
TTCACATACAGTTGTAGGAGAGCTCATAGAGATTTCATCAAGCTTATCCTGTCCGTATACAACCATTCCTCTCTTCACTCCAAGACTGATAAGTACTCGTGTAAGAGGCTCTACAAGATTTTCGTCATATACTCCAAGAAGCTGCATCTTAGGGCTACCAGGGTTAGTAAGAGGTCCTAAAATATTAAATACTGTTCTGAAACCAAGTTCCTTTCTGATGGCGCCTACATACTCCATTGATGTATGGTATTTCTGTGCAAAGAAGAAACACATACCTGCTTTTTCAAGAAGTTCGATACATTTTTCAGGTTCCTGATTGATGTTTACTCCTAAAGCTTCAAGACAATCTGCTGTACCACATTTTGATGATGCTGCACGGTTACCATGCTTAGCTACCTTTACACCACCTGCTGCTGCAACAATTGCTGATGTAGTAGATATATTAAAGCTCTGTGCATTGTCTCCACCTGTTCCAACTATTTCGAACACATCTATTCCCTCTGTGTTTACCTTTGTTGCATGCTCTCTCATAGCAGCAGCACAGCCTGCTATCTCATCTGTTGTCTCAGCCTTTGCTGATTTTGTTGATAATGCAGCAAGAAAAGCCGCGTTCTGTGTTGGAGTAGATTCACCACCCATTATTTCGTTCATTACTGTATAGGCTTCCTCATATGAAAGATCGCCCTTATTTACAATTTTAACAATTGCTTCCTTAATCATGGTTTTATATCCTTTCGTTATTTATTTCTAGGATTGCTTAAGTACAACGCACGAAACAATCCATATTACATCATTTTGTTACTTTTAAGACCAGCATCATGTCGTGATTCTATGAAATTTCATAGCTTACAGATACTTAAAACTTTTTCTGTACAGTTTCTACAAACGCACCATCATGCCTCATGTGTAGCTTTAGCCAGCTCCCTTACATATTCTGTAATCACCGGTGTAGCGTTAACTCCATGTTCAGCTATCTTTCTAACGATTGCAGAGCCAACAATTGCTCCATCAGACTTAGCAGCCATATCCTTAGCCTGTTCCGGTGTACTAATACCAAATCCAATTGCAACAGGAGTAGCGGTCACTTCTTTAATCTTCTTAACAATAGTAGCAACATCTGTTGTGATTTCACTTCTAACACCTGTTACTCCCATAGAAGAAACAAGGTAAATATAGCCCTTAGCTTCCTTAGCTATCATCTGTATACGCTGTTCTGAGGTCGGTGCGATAAGAGATACTATCTCGATACCATATTTTGAAGCAACCTCTTCAGCCTCGCCCTTTTCTTCATAAGGCATATCCGCAATGATTATTCCGTCAACGCCTGTTTCCTGACATCTCTTGAAAAACTTATCATAACCATAATGGAAAACCGGGTTAAGATATCCCATTAAACAAAGAGGAATATCTGATTTTTCTCTTACTCTTGATACTATATCGAACACTCCGTCTGTTGTCATACCATTAGAAAGAGCTCTGATATTAGCTTCCTGGATAACAGGACCTTCTGCTATAGGATCTGAAAAAGGAACACCAATTTCAATCACATCAGCTCCTGCTTCAGCTAAAGATAACACAAATTCTACCGTAGCATCTGCTGTAGGATCTCCAGCTGTCAAAAAAGGAATAAACGCTTTACCGTTCTTAAATGCATCACTTATTCTACTCATGGATATCATGCCCCCTGTATCTTGCTATAGCTGCCACGTCCTTATCTCCACGACCTGACAGACAAATAATCATAATTTCATCCTTGCCCATTGTTGGAGCAATCTTCATAGCATGTGCTACTGCATGTGCTGATTCGATTGCACATATAATGCCCTCAGTCTTTGCAAGGTATTCAAAAGCATCAACTGCTTCATCATCTGTTACAGGAACATACTGCGCACGACCTGTATCATGAAGGTTTGCATGTTCAGGTCCAATTCCTGGGTAATCAAGACCAGCTGAAATAGAATAAACAGGCGCTATCTGTCCATATTCATCCTGGCAGAAGTATGATTTCATACCATGGAAAACGCCTAATGAACCTGTTGCTATTGTAGCCGCTGTTTCTTTTGTATTTACTCCACGGCCAGCCGCCTCACAACCTATAAGCTTAACCTCTTCATCTTTAATAAAGTTATAAAACATACCCATTGAATTTGATCCGCCGCCAACACAAGCCAAAACTGCGCTAGGAAGCTTTCCTTCGTATTCAAGTATCTGCTCTCTGGCCTCTTTACTGATTACGCTCTGAAAATCTCTTACTATCATAGGGAATGGATGTGGTCCCATTACTGAGCCTAATACATAAAGAGTATCGTCCACTCTTCCGGACCATTCTCTCATGGCTTCATTAACAGCATCCTTAAGAGTCTGAGTACCAGTAGTAACTGCGTTAACCTTTGCGCCAAGAAGCTCCATTCTGTATACATTAAGTGCCTGACGAATAGTGTCCTCTTTTCCCATAAAAATTTCACATTCCAGACCAAGAAGAGCTGCTGCAGTAGCTGTTGCCACACCATGCTGGCCAGCACCTGTCTCTGCTATTACTCTTGTCTTTCCCATCTTCTTTGCAAGAAGTACCTGTCCCAATACGTTATTGATCTTATGAGATCCTGTATGGTTCAAATCTTCTCTCTTTAAATAAATCTTTGCTCCGCCAAGATCCTCTGTCATTTTTTTAGCATAGTATAATAAAGAAGGACGACCTGCATATTCTCTGTTAAGCTTATCCAGTTCAGCTACAAATTCAGGATC
>JAZUFJ010000162.1:0-4372 GCA_045640645.1 Lachnospiraceae bacterium | reverse complement strand
ATTATATAGTGTAGAACAGATTGTGAGTCTATACAAAACTGTCACAGACAATCAGATTGCATTTTTGTCACCTTACATGATTGCGAAGCATGCACAAAACATGAATGAACGGTCAGATTGCGCTTTTAGCGTAGATGAAATCCACTTCCTACAGAGACCGATTCGTGAGGCCTTACCCGAACGAATCTTTGGTCGGCGTTGGAAGTTAGTTCATCGAAGCGTTGCAATCGTTCATGAATGTTTTCGTCAGGCCGAGCAATCTTCACACCTTTGCAATCGTCTGTGATGGTTTTAGTCTAGGCGTGCAATCGCTATCACCAGCAATCGTTCATGAATGTTTTTGTCAGGCCGAGCAATCTTCACAACTTCAAAATCGCCTATAATGACTTTTATGTCGTGCAAAATTTCGTAATAAGCTCTGCTGCCCTTTTAAGCTCATCTCTGGTATGAGAAGCCATAATTGCTACCCTGAGCCTTGCCTGTCCCTTCGCAACAGTAGGATATCTGATAGCGGATATAAAAAATCCTTCCTCCATAAGCTTTTCAGAGACCTCCATTGCCTTCTTCTCATCCCCAATTATTATTGGAATAATGGCCGTTTCTGACCTAATATCATATGCATTTTTGCATAAGCAATCACAAAAGTATTTTACATTATCCTTAAGCTTTGTAACCAGCTCTGGCTCGTTTTCTATAATCTCAATACCCGCTATATCAGCTGCAACTGTAACAAGAGGAAGTGAGGTAGAAAAGATAAATCCCCTGGCTGTATTTCTTAAATAATCAATAAGTATCTGACTGCCTGCCACAAAGCCGCCTTCACCGCCTACCGACTTGCTTAAAGTACCCATAATAACATCCGGTTGATAGCTTCCACCAAAATGCTCTACTATTCCATGTCCTGTCGCGCCTATTACTCCAGTAGAATGTGCTTCGTCTATCATGGAAATAACGCCATTTTCTTTACAGATATTTACAAATTCAGGAAGCCTTAATATATCTCCATCCATACTGAAAACTGCATCGCTAACAGCCATTGCAAAATCTGATGGATTAGACTCTATTTTGTGTCTCAGGTCGTCCATATCATTATGCTTATATACTATTACCTTTGCTTTTGAAAGCCTGCAACCATCTATTATGCTGGCATGATTAAGCTCATCACTAAATACTATTCCACCATTCCTCATAATAGCTGATATAGTAGCTAAATTGGCCACATATCCTGTATTAAATATTATTGCACTTTCCGTTTCCTTAAATTTTGCAATTTTTTCCTCAAGCTCTTCGTGGAGATCCATATTTCCGGTAGTAAGCCTTGAGCCACCCGATCCAACACCGTATTTCTTCAGAATCTCCTGGCTTTTTTCGATCATCATAGGATGTGCCGTAATATCCAGATAGCTGTTAGATGCCATTAATACATATTCTTTTCCATCTAAAGTCACATGTGAGCCTTCAGCAGTTTCTATTTTTTTCATATAACGATAGAGATTATTGGCCTTCATGTCATCAGTTGCTTTTTTTAGCACCTGCATAGGATCTGTTTTCTTTTTAGTAATAAGAGATGGCACATTTCTTACTATAACCTTTTTCTTCTGAAGATATTCTATAGCCTCGTTAACATCTGCCTTTGTACTGTCAAATAAGAATATTCTTCCCCCGTTCTCACTTCCAAGCTCTTTCATTTTTGTAATACGACGATAACCACATTCCTTTGAGGCTACATAACCTGTAACATACCCAGGATCGTCTGAAATACATATTTCACCTACCATGCCCGGACAATTAGCTACCTTTGTTGCCAGAACAATAGCCTCCATGTAGTGATTCTTCTCAAGGCTAAGTACCTGGCTGTCACCACGGTCCATATCCATATAAGTAGCTCTGATGCCCCTTGATCTGTCCTTTTCTAAACGTTCTAAGGTATTTATATCTAAAAGCATCGCGCCTCTCATAGAATAGGTGTCATCAAGAAGCTTCATAATAGCAGGTATATTTTCTATTTTCATTTCATCAAGAAAACGTTCTATTTCTTTATAACCTTCCTGCCAGCTGTCTACCTCTACAGTGGTAACAGCTAAGGCATCAAGGTATTTAATATCCTCTTCCTTAACATTTTCTATTTTTATGTTCAAAAAGTCTGCGCAGCCCTTTTCGTGATTGAGCCCTCTTTTTATTAGGGAATCCACACAGGACATAATCTGACCGCTATTTATTATTTTTTCTGCGCCAGAGATATGTCGGCTTACACCATTCTGCTCCATGCTGGCACGCATTTTTATTGAATATTTATTACTGCTTTTCATTGTTAAACCATTCCTTCATTGTTAACAGAACCTTCTCAAGCTCCTCGTCTGTGATAATATATGGCACCATAGCATAAAGATAATTAAGAAATGGTCTGGCAAAAACACCCCGTTTATAGGCATATTCCTGATAGCCCTTTAAAATATTGCTGTCATATACCTCAATGCATATACAGCCTCCCATACATCTGACCTCTTTGATTCCTTCAGCACTAAAGCCTTTCATATAGTTTTTGGTGTACTCTTCTATATGTCTGATCTTTGACATATAATCACCTTCCTCGAAAAGCTCTATAGATGCCAGAGCTGCGCTACATGCCAGGGCATTTCCCATAAATGTAGGGCCATGCATCAGGGCATGTGTATCGTCATCGCTATAAAAGCCCGCATACACCTTATGGTTGGCTACCGTTGCAGCGTGGCCAATATGACCACCGGTAAGCGCTTTACCTAAAACTATGATATCCGGGAGAACAAGATCAGCTACAAAACGGTTACCAGTTCTTCCAAAGCCTGTGGCCACCTCATCAAATATAAGAAGCACACCATATTCATCACAAAGCTCTCTGGCTCTTTCTAAGAAAGAAATATCATACATTCTCATACCGCCAGCTCCCTGTAACAGCGGCTCTACTATGAAACAGTTAAGCTCTTCGTGATATTTTTCAAAAGCTTCCTCTAAGGCTTCAATATTTGTATCTATGTGGATTACATTTTTGTTCTCGCCATAGGCCTTTAATATAAAATGATAGTCCTCATCATCCCCAGCTTCCATAGTCTTAAAGGTGTCTCCATGATAAGCATGGGTTAAGCCCATAATCTTTGTTCTCTTAAGGTCACCTTTGTTTACATAATATTGCAAAGCCATCTTGAGGGCTACCTCAACAGCTACAGAACCGGAATCTGAAAAGAAACAGTAATCAAGATCTCCAGGTAAAAAGGAAGCCAGCTTTTCTGACAGCTTCTGAACAGGATCATGAGTAAGGCCACCAAGCATTACATGTGAAAACTTATCTGCCTGATTTTTAATAGCCTCAGTAATCTTAGGATTCCTATATCCATGAATAACGCTCCACCATGAGGATACGGAATCTATCAGTTTGTTATCTTCTGTATAAATGTATACCCCTTCTGCGTTCACTATCTTATAAGGATCTTTCATTTTTTTCATTTGCTCATATGGATACCAGATCATTTCATGATTCTCCTTTATTCATATATAGATTTCAACAGTTCACCATCGCATTTAAGCTCTGTATCATTTTTTGTCACTAAAGCCAGGGTTTTAAGACCTGTCAGCTCTTCACACATAATAATATTATCTTCCTGCATGACATCGCCCTTAATATAATTGTTAAATATAAGGGCCTTTGCTTTAATGCCATGTGCCTTCATATATTCCACTGTAAGCACTACTGAATTGATTGTCCCAAGACCAGCATCAGCTACTATTATGCAGGACAAATCAAGAGCTTTTATAACATCCTCCAAATACAAATTTCTCTCGTCTTTTCTAATAGGACAAAGAATACCACCACTTCCCTCCATAGAGAGGTAATCGTATTCTTCTGTCAGCTTATCAAAACCCTTCTTAACTATATCCATATCTACAGGGTTTCCTTCAAGTCTTGAAGCAAGATGAGGAGAAACTGCTGTCTCATAAATATATGGACACATAGTTTCAAGTGATTGCTCTATGCCAGAAGTATTCTTAACAAAAAGTGCATCCCCTGGAATAAGCTTTCCGTCGGCATCCCTGTCATTACCGCTCATGGCAGCTTTATAATAAGCAGGATTAAGTCCCATCTCCTTTAGCTTTTTCACTATCAGACCTGTAACATAAGTCTTTCCTACATCAGTTCCTGTACCTGTAATAAAAATATTTTTTGACATATATTTACTCCTACACTGTTCTTCCTATATTTTTAAGCATTTCTATATCACTTCTAATGGTTGCGCAGGCTACCGTAGTAAGCATATTACCGGTAATAGTTGCTGAAGCCCCTGATTTAAAAGCTGTTTCTCCATCATTTGTAAGGAGCGCTCTTCCTGCCGCAAGCCTT
>JAZUFJ010000161.1:0-3171 GCA_045640645.1 Lachnospiraceae bacterium | reverse complement strand
CCCTGATCATCTGCCTGGAAACCGCTTACAAGGTCAAGACCGAAAGCTGGTCCAAACATGTATGGTAAGAAATCTGCCATGATTGACATTGGAATTTCATCTGTAGCATCACCATTGCCGTTCATATCGTTGTCCTTGAAGTAACGAAGTAATGTTACTAAATCTTCAACTGTTGTAGGCTGTTCCATACCAGCTTCCTTTAACCATTTTTCATTGTACATAAGTACTGGCTGGTAATCCTTACCTACGTTTGTACCTGGGCAGTAGTAGATATGTCCATCTTCTGCTGTGATCTCAGCCTTGATAACTGGGTTAGCGTCTAACCATGCTGAGAAATTAGGCATATTATCAAAATGTGTATCAAGTGGCTCGAACATACCTGACTTAATATATGTCTGGTTCTGATCCTGGTCTGGTAATAAAACGATATCTGCGTCAACTGTACCAGTTGTAAGCATTGGTCCTACGCTGTCTGCATAGTTATTGTAGTCAACAAGCTGCCAGTCAACTTTAATACCTGAATCTGCGATAACTGTTTCAACGATTTCTGCGCTTGCGATATCAACGTTTGTGTAGTTTGATGTCTGAGCTAAAATCTTAAGGCTTGCATCAGCTGCATCTGTTATAGGAGCTGCACCTGTGTAAGAATAGTTGCTAGTTGCTGCTGCGCTTGCGCTCTGTGCTGGAGCTGCTGCTGCACAACCTGTCAAGGTTCCGATTGCCATAGCCATTGTGAGGGCCAGTGACATCACTTTTTTCATTTTCATTTTTTCCTCCATTCTGCCTTTTAGGCATAAACATTTTCGTTTCTTTCGAAACAGCGTAACCCACCATTTCTATTTTATTAAAAGTAGCAATGCTACATTTTAATCACTTACTCTTAACCCTTTACAGCGCCAAGCATTGTTCCCTCTACCAGATACTTCTGTACAAAAGGTACCACAAGCATAATAGGCACTACGCTGACAACAATACATACATATCTAACCTGAATAGATGACTGGCTGGCTGCTGCCATAGTAACGCTTGATGTCTGCATAATCTCTGCACTGGCTTCCAATAAGATTCTTCTTAAGAACAACTGTAATGGCTCAAGCTCTTTCTTACTGATATAAAGCATAGCATTAAAGAAATCATTGTATCTTGCTACCGCGTAATACAAGGTAAGAACGGCTAACGTAGGCTTAATAAGTGGAATACCAATCTTTGTTAACATCACAAAATCATTAGCTCCCTCTATTGCCGCCTCTTCAAATAATTCCTCTGAGATAGATTCAAAAGCTGATCTGCATATCATAACGTTATATGCACTAATGAGCACCGGAAGAATCATTGCCAGTCTTGTATTGTAAAGATTAAGACCTGTTACAACTATATAAATTGGAATAAGACCACCTGAAAAATACATTGTAAAAGCTAGTAAAAAGTTCATAGATTTTCTTAAACAGAATCTGCGTCTTGACAATGGATAAGCTGCAAGACAGGTAAATACTATGTTAAGAAAAGTACCTACTACAGTATAGAAAAAAGTATTTCCATATGATGTCCATAACTGCTTATACTTAAGTACTCTGTTAAGTGCATCAAAGTTCAAATCTACAGGTAGCAAATATACCAAACCTTTATTAACTGCTTCTCCTGAACTGATCGCTATACTTACAACATATAAAAATGGGTAAACACATACCACAACAGCTATCAGCAAAAATAATGCAATCAATATATCAAACACTCTATCTCCTATTGGATAGCTTCTTTTTATCTTCATAAGTTAATCTTCTCTCTTTCCGGTTTATATTCTTACAATATCGTTTCTAACTTTTCTAAATATTTCCTGCTATATTTATTGTTTCCTACCGTCAGTATATTTACCATATCGCTGTATCTGTAAGCTTACGGCTCAATTTATTTGCGGCAAAAACTATTGCAAAGTTTACTATCGAATTGAACAGACCTACCGCAGCTGCATAGCTGTAATTATTACTTTGAATACCTTGTCTGTATACATATGTCTGTATAACATCTGCAGTCTCATAAACTGCGGTATTATAAAGAAGATAATCCTTTTCAAATCCTACGCTCATCATGCTTCCCAGAGTCATAATAAGAAGAAGGATGATTGTTGGCTTAATACTTGGAAGTACCAAATGCCATATAACCTGACGTTTATTAGCTCCGTCAACCTTCATAGCCTCGTACAGGTCTGGTGATATTCCCATAATAGCTGCTACGAAAATAATAGAATTGAAACCAAAGCTCTGCCATGAACCTGATATTACATATATTGGCCTGAACCATTCAGGCAAGCTCATAAAGTTTATGCTGCTTATTCCTATTTTATTAAGAAGCTGATTGATAATACCATCTGATGGAGATAAGAAGTTATTGATCATACCACAGACAACTACTGTTGAGATAAAGTAAGGTAAATAAGTAGATACCTGTATAGGCTTCTGCAATTTTTTGTGATTCATCTGGGTAACAGCTACTGCAAAAAGAATTGGAATAGGGAAACCAAATATTAAAGAATAAAATGATAATAAGAAGGTATTCCTTACAAGTCTCCATGCATATATTGATCCAAAGAACTGTTCAAACCATTTCAATCCTACGAAATCACTGTTGAATATTCCTGCCAGACCTGATCCCATTCTATATTGTGTAAAAGCCATATAAAGACCTGTCATAGGAAAATAACAGAATATCGCATAATAGATGACAACTGGTACTATCATTATTAATAGATACTTATCTCTTTTAAGCTTTTTTTTCCAAGGCTCTTTTTTTGTTCCCATATAGCTAACTTCCTCCTTCGGGGATTTGTTCATATTTCAAAATACTTTATATGCTCCTATGTTTCTGCGTTGTGCAACTTCAACATGTAAAGCATATATTTCATGCAATAATCATACTTTTTACACAACATAATGTATAGATTCAAATTTTGAACTGTATATTTAGCATAAAAAAAGGAAAAAAATGATGCTTTTTTGATCGATGCATCATTTTTTTCCTTTATGAAAATTATTATTTTTATTCCTTTTTTGAACCTATTAAATAAAGGATATCAGTATTTATGCTTGTTTGTACTATCTATATGATCTTTATTCTATATATTGTGTGGTGTCCAAGATCATGTTCCCGCTTACATACAAGCATGATATGGAAAAT
>JAZUFJ010000160.1:0-5052 GCA_045640645.1 Lachnospiraceae bacterium | reverse complement strand
TAATATCAGTATTCCCTTTATACTGGATGGCTGTTTCGGCTACAAATAAAAGTACAGATATTCTAGCTGGAAGGATGCTTCCCGGTAAGTTTATTGTTGAAAACTATCATAATCTGGTAAGCACATATAATATCGGACCTGCAATGATGAATTCTGTTAAATATTCCCTTCTTATGACTTTTGTCTCATTGATTATATGTTCCCTTGCCGGATATGGCTTCGAAATCTATCATGACAGGATAAAAGACAAGGTTATGTCCATTTTGCTACTTGCCCTTATGGTTCCTTTCGTAGCTATTCTTATTCCCTTGTTTCAGTTAATGTCTAAACTTAGCTTACTAAATACCTCTTTGGGTTTTATGCTTCCAACAATATCTACACCGTTTTTAATAATGCTTTTCAGACAGAACACCAAGGCTTTTCCATACGAGATAGTGGAAGCTGCCAGGATAGATGGTTTCTCTGAGATTGGAATTTTTCTTAAATTCTTTGTACCCACCATGAAATCAACATTTGCCGCCGGTATAATTATTACTTTCATGAACGCCTGGAACTCTTATTTATGGCCCAAAGTAATAATGCAGACCGATGAAAGCATCACTATGCCGATTCTGGTAGCAAGCTTAAAAGACGGATATTTTACAGATTACGGAGTACTGATGCTTGCGGTATTTATATGCACTATACCTACTGTATTGTTCTTTTTCATCTTACAGAAACAGTTCGCAGAGGGAATAGCAGGATCAGTAAAATAGGAGAAAACAAATGAACGCTCAATCAGAGATTCTTACACCTAAATTCCCCCATATATTACATGGAGGGGATTATAATCCTGACCAGTGGTTAGATCATCCTGAAAAGCTGGCAGAAGATATTGTTCTAATGAAAAAAGCCAATATTAACTGCGTAAGTCTCGGAATATTTGCCTGGGCAAAGCTTGAACCGAAAAAGGATGATTTTCAGTTAGACTGGTTAGAAAAAGTTATTAACAGATTGTATTCCAAAGGAATATATGTGAACCTTGCTACTCCATCGGGAGCAAGGCCAAGATGGCTAGCTTTAGAAAGCGAAGAAGTGCTCAGAGTAGACGAACGTGGTAAAAGAGCTCACTTCGGAGGCAGGCACAATCATTGCATGACATCTCCCATATACAGAGAACGTGTAGCAAAAATAAATGGCGAACTAGCCAGAAGATTTGGAAAACATCCTGCAGTAATCATGTGGCACATCTCTAATGAATACGAGGGAGAATGCCATTGCCAGCTCTGTCAGAAGGAATTCAGGAATTATCTAAAAAGAAAGTATAAGAATATAGATAATTTAAACAAGGCATGGTGGACCTCTTTCTGGTCACACGATTACAGCGATTTTGATGAAATCGAATCACCTGCTTCTATAGGCGAAACCTCAATAAACTGCTTAACGCTTGATTGGAAAAGATATGTAACATATCAGACAGCAGATTTTATGAACGCTGAAATCAATGTGATAAAAAAATATGCTCCCGGGATACCTGTAACTACGAATATGATGGGGTTAAGTGATGTATTAAACTATTCTGTTCTGGCAAAAAACCTTGATTTCATATCCTGGGACAGCTATCCAAACTGGCATGAACCGGGTCAAAACATCTATCAGGGAATCCTGGAATCCTTCACACATGATTACATGAGATGTTTAAAAATGCGCCCATTTATATTAATGGAGTCCACAGTTTCCACCGTAAACTGGAGGCCTATATGTAAAATAAAAAAACCTGGTATGCACAGACTATCCATGATAAATGCTATCGGACACGGTTCTCAAAGTGCTATGTATTTTCAAATAAGGCAATCACCTGGCGGTCCTGAGAAGTTTCATTCCGCAGTTATATCTCATAGCGAAAGCTCTGATACCAGATCCTTCAAGGAAGTATCGGAATTAGGAAAAGAATTAAAATCGTTATCAAAGCTTGTTTATCGCTCATATCTCCGATCAGAAGTAGCAATAATTTATGACAAAGAAAATAAATGGGCTCTGGACAATTCAAACGGACCAAGAAACGCTGGTCTTGACTATGATAAGGTATGTGTATCTTATTATGAATACTTTTGGAGAAACGGGATAAATGTTGATGTTATAGATTCTGGCGCTGAACTTGACAACTACAGAATCGTCATCACTCCTATGCTTTATATGTATCATAAAAATATCCAGGATAAGATACGAAGATTTGTAAATCAGGGCGGATATGTTCTGTCCAGCGTCTTTACAGGATATGTAAATGATAGCGATCTTTGCTTCATAGGAGATAAATCTGATGAACGACTATCTGATGTTTATGGCATACAGGTAGAAGAAATAGATGCTTTATATGATAGTGAATATAACCAGACTATTTTTAATGGTGAATATTATAAACTACACACTTTATGTGAAATAATTAGTTGCACTGATGCCAAACCTCTATGTGTATATGAAGATGATTTCTATAAAGGAAAACCTGTTATCACAGAAAACAACTATGGTTTAGGGAAGGCCTTCCACATAGCAGCTGGTGCAGAACAGAATCTATGTGATGCTTTACTGGATAAAATAACTAAGGCAACTAATATACATGGGGCACTTAATGGAGCTAGTATACCTGATGGAATCGGTATTGTGAGCCGGGATACCAAGAATGAAACAATTATATTTATAGGTAATTATTCTGATGAGAATAAGAAAATCAGCCTTGATAAATGTAAAAAGAAGTATCGTTATATTGATGGAACACCAGTCAGAGATACGATAGAGCTTGAAGCATTTGGAGTGGTATGCGCGATATCTTTATTAAATGAATGATAAAGCCTTTACCTCTCCGGCATCTTCGATGCCACCTCCCCTACAAGGGGAGGCAGGTGCTTCATTTGATTCCTGGCATCTGGGCGTTTAGTGTATTCTTATACTATTCTCGGCATCTGGACGTTGATGGATTCTTATATTATTCCTGGCATCTGATCGTTTGGTGCATTCATGTATTATTCTCGACATTTGCATCAAGATAAGTTTATACGTTGTCCATCAACAAATTTAGCAATGACAGGGCAGGCTTCTGAAATGTAAATAGATCTTTCCAACCTGTCACGTAGAGTTTTATTATATGTAGATTCCAGCTTGGAATCGTCTATGACTAAGATATCTGCAGCATAGCCTTTTTTGAAGGTTCCAACGTTGCCAAAAAATTCTCCACCGCCTAAGGTAGCCATATAAAAAGCTTCTTCTAACTTTACGGGCTTAACGTCACGGTCTTTCATGCAATAGTATAATTTTGAAACCTGTATGGCATCTGACATAGCTCTTCTTATTGATAAGGAGAAGCCTCCGGCGATGTCTGTACCAAGACAAAGCCTCATATCATTATCAAGATACTTTCGTATTGGAGCTATACCGCTGGCTATGTTGGTATTGGACTGAGGACAATGACAGATGAATACCCCGTTTTTCTTCATTAATGCAATCTCTTTTTCACTGCTATGAACGCAATGAGCCATCACAGTATTATGCTTACCACCGAATAACCCGAATCTGTCATAAGCATGTCCATAGGTTTCTGACCACGGACAAAGCTCTTTAACAAATTCTATCTCTCTTAGGTTCTCTGATAGGTGTGATTGCACAGGAAGGTTATAATCATCACTTATTTTACCAAGCATCTCCATAAGCTCATCTGTACATGTAGGAACAAATCTAGGGGTAATAATAGGCAAAACATTATTTCTACCGGCCTCTGTCTTCTTAATACACTGCTCTATCCAGGCTATAGTATCCTTAGCGGAACGCTCTGCGCTTTCCTCTATATAGTAATCAGCTGAATTTCTATCCATATTCAGCTTACCGACATAAGCATGAAGACCGCTTTCCTGGATCATATCCATTAATAAATCGGTCGCCTCATTATGTATGGTAGCAAATAAGACAGATCTGGTAATATCGCTGTTCTTAAGGTCCTCTACGAATCTGCTATACGCTTTCTTTGCGTAATCAAGGTCTTTGTAATTACTTTCTTCCGGGAAGGTAATAGATGTTAACCATTCCATCAGCTCGCAATCCATACCTATTCCTCTATAGGAATATTGAGGTGCATGGGCATGACAGTCTATCATACCGGGAATAACCAGCTTATTTGACATATCATATAGGGTTAAATCCTTATATTTTTCAGGTATTTCAAGGAATACTCCCTCTACTTTTCCGTCTAAACATACAAGATAGTTATCTTCGCATGTGTGCAATTCAACTTTATTTTTTGAATAAATAATATCTCCTTTGATAACAAAAGAATTACTTGTCTTACTGTTCATATATTTTCACCACCTTCATGCTTATTCATCTGTATATTACGAAACATCAAGCCTCGCTGGATATTCGTATAATCTAATATTATGAAATATCACGCTTCGCGAGATATTTGCACAATCATGTATTTTAAAAAACTGCAGACAATCACAGGGATCATCTGCAGTTTTCATAATTATATACACAATGTAAAAAACATAATAAATCTGATTTATGCTTAATTATTCTCTCTGAATACTATCTCTCCGGTCTCATCGTTCATACTATCAACGATAGCAAGAGATTCCAAATGAATTCCCTTAGAGCGGATAATATCGCCGCCTACCTGGAAGCCTTTTTCAATAGCGATACCTGCTCCAACAAGTGTAGCTCCTGACTGTGTTACCAATTCTGCCAGACCCTCAAGAGCCTTTCCGTTTGCCAGGAAATCATCGATAAGAAGTACCTTATCATCTTTATTTAAAAACTGCTTTGAAACTATTATGTCGTATACTCTTCCATGTGTATAAGATTCTACTCTTGAAGTATACACATCACCTGCTATATTTTTTGTTTTTGACTTTTTAGCGAAAACAACCGGAACATCAAAATACTGTGCTACTATACAAGCAATACCTATTCCTGAAGCTTCAATAGTAAGAATCTTTGTTATCTCTTCTCCTGCAAAACGACGTTTAAATTCTTTTCCAAGCTCGCAAAATAGTGGAATATCCATCTGATGATTAAGGAAAGAAT
>JAZUFJ010000159.1:0-3257 GCA_045640645.1 Lachnospiraceae bacterium | reverse complement strand
GGAGCATAATTACAATATGTATTTGCTCACCCGTCGAGGCTTTCGTTATGACGAGCACTCTAGCTACGAGGTCGGTGCACTGTTTGAGCAGCTTGTTTTATAAGCTGCGAGTTGTGCAAGGAGACCGAGTAAATCAGCGAGTGCGAGGAGTAGAAAACGAGACACGGTGACAAATATATATTAGTAATATGCGACCGTGCCGTCCTATCAAAGTAATTTAAAGAATTATTAAACATTTAATAAAACAGAAAACATATTTTGGAGTGAGAGGCTATGATTTTAGATCAGATAACAAAGCCAAATGACATAAAGAATATAGATCCTAAAGACTATGCTGCACTGGCAGAAGAGATAAGGGATTTTTTGGTTAAAAAGATAAGTGTGACCGGAGGACATCTGGGCTCAAATTTAGGTGCCGTAGAGCTTACTATGGCTCTTCATCTGGTATGTGATTTCCCAGAGGATAAAATAGTATGGGACGTAGGCCATCAGTCTTATACGCATAAGCTTCTTACCGGCAGAAGAGAAGGCTTTGATGTTTTGCGAAAATATGGTGGAATGAGCGGTTTCCCTAAGAGAAAGGAAAGCCCTTGTGATGCTTTTGATACAGGACATAGCTCAACCTCTATATCGGCCGGTCTGGGTCTGGTAAAGGCCAGAGACATTAATGGAGGCGATAACACAGTCGTAGCTGTTATCGGTGATGGAGCTCTTACCGGTGGTATGGCTTTCGAAGCGCTTAATAATGCGTCAAGATTGAAGACTAATTATATTATTATTTTAAATGATAATAATATGTCTATAGCTGAGAATGTTGGCGGAATGTCAAAATATCTCAGAAAAATAAGAACTGCAGAGCCTTATCGTGATTTCAAGATATCAATGGAGAATTCTCTTAACAAGATACCTAAATATGGTGAGGCAGTAGTAGACAAGCTTAAAAAGTATAAAAGCGGCATAAAGCAGCTGGTAGTGCCGGGAATGCTTTTTGAGGATATGGGTATCACTTATTTAGGTCCGGTTGATGGACATGATATTGAAGCTATGGTATCAATAATAAAGGAAGCGCAGAAGATTCCAAAATGTGTAATTATCCATGTTAACACCAAAAAAGGAAAAGGATACCTTCCTGCCGAGAGACATCCGGCAAGATTCCATGGAGCGGAGCCTTTTGAGATAGCTACAGGTTTGCCAAGCGTTAACCGTTCAAAAGCAAATTATACTGATGTATTTGCTACTATAATGTGTAAACTGGGCGAAAGAAATGATAAGGTAGTGGCTATTACAGCTGCAATGCCTGATGGAACCGGATTAAAACGTTTTTCCAGACGTTTCCCAGAGCGATTTTTTGATGTAGGTATAGCTGAGGAGCATGCAGTAACCTTTGCAGCGGGCCTGGCAGCAGGAGGACTGAAGCCTATAGTTGCTGTATATTCATCATTTTTGCAAAGAGCTTATGATCAGATACTGCATGATGTATGTATACAGAATCTGCCAGTGGTGTTTGCCATAGACAGGGCAGGACTGGTAGGAAGTGATGGTGAAACCCATCAGGGTATTTTTGATCTTTCATTTTTATCAACAATACCGAACATGGTAGTGATGGCTCCAAAGAATAAGTGGGAGCTTTCGGATATGATGAAATTTGCTGTAGCCTTTGATGGACCTATAGCTGTCAGATATCCAAGAGGGCTGGCTTATGATGGACTGAAGGAATTCAGAGCACCTGTAGAGTATGGTAAAAGTGAAGTAATATATGAAGAGAACGATATCGCTATTTTGGCTGTAGGAAGCATGGTTAAGAGCGGTGAAAATGTACGTCGCAAGCTTAAGGAGAGAGGATATTCCTGTTCATTAATAAATGGAAGATTCGTTAAACCGATTGATACGGATATTATTGATGAGCTTGCATTATCCCATAAGCTGATTGTTACGCTGGAAGAAAACGTAAAATGCGGCGGCTATGGAGAAAAGGTAAGAGATTATGTATGTGAAAAGGAGCTTGATTTGGAGGTCCTTATAGTATCCTTACCGGATGATTATGTTGAGCACGGAAATGTTGACCTTTTGAAGAAAGAGGTTGGTATAGATGATGAAACTATTGAAAAGCAGATTATAACAGCTTATTCCGGTCTGCTTGTGTAAAGGAACAATAATGAAGCAACGTTTAGATGTAATATTAGTTAATCAGGGTTATGCTGCGTCCAGAGAAAAAGCAAAGGCAATTATCATGTCCGGCAACGTATTTGTTAAAGGGCAGCGTGAAGATAAGGCAGGATCTACCTTCGAAGAGGATGGAATAGATCTTCTGGTGAAGGGTAATCCTCTTAAATATGTCAGCAGAGGTGGACTGAAGCTTGAAAAGGCTATGGAAACCTTTCCTATTAACCTTGAAAACTGTATATGTATGGATATAGGCGCCTCAACTGGTGGTTTTACAGACTGTATGCTTATGAACGGTGCAGTGAAGGTATATGCCATAGATGTAGGGCATGGACAGCTGGCCTGGAAGCTTAGGAATGATGAGCGTGTAGTCTGTATGGAAAAGACTAATTTCAGATATGTTACAAATGAACAGATAAGTGAGCCGGTTGATTTTGCCTCAGTTGATGTTTCCTTTATATCTCTGACAAAGATTTTGCCTGTAGCGTTTGCGCTTTTAAAGGATGAGGCAGAGATGGTGTGCCTTATTAAACCTCAGTTCGAGGCAGGCAGAGAAAAGGTCGGAAAAAAGGGTGTTGTAAGGGATAAAAAAGTTCATAGAGAGGTTATAGAATATATTCTTAACTTTGCTTATGAGACAGGCTTCAGTATAAAGGGACTTACCTATTCACCAATAAAAGGACCAGAAGGAAATATTGAGTATCTTTTATATATAAAGAAAAATGTAGAAAAAAATATAGATATAGACGTGAACGAAACTATAGAACAGATTATTGAGGAATCACATTCGAAGCTTGATACTAAGGCGTAGTAATAGGGATTCAGTAATGAAGGTATAATAAAAAAGCTTCAAAAATAGACAGTAAAGATTAAACTGCAGAAATAAAGCGGTAAGGAAGAACTGGATGAACAATTTTTTTATAGCAGTAAACATTGATAAGGATCCGGGCTTTGCGAAAACAAGGGAAATCCAGGATTATCTTATTAAGGCTGGTAAAAAATGTGAATATGTGGGCGTGAAGAGGAAGTATGAGGAAAGCGAGCTTGAGGGCAATATATTAAGCTCAATGCCTGAGGATACTGATTGCGTAATG
>JAZUFJ010000158.1:0-5256 GCA_045640645.1 Lachnospiraceae bacterium | reverse complement strand
ATGCAATAGTAGTTACTAATCCATTTTTTGAGAAAACCGGTGTTTCTCCTGTGTTCATCAGTAGAAAACATCCTGTACCATATGTATTTTTTGCATCACCTTTATTGAAGCAGGTCTGTCCGAAAAGCGCTGCCTGCTGGTCACCTGCTGCCCCTGCAATTGGAATAGCTCCACCAAAGTAAGACTCGTCTGTCATTCCATAAACACAGCTTGAAGGCTTCACCTCAGGAAGCATACTCTTTGGGATATTTAATTCTGCAAGAATTTCCTCATCCCATTTAAGCTCTTTGATATTATAAAGCATCGTTCTTGAAGCATTAGAATAATCTGTAACATGTACAGCTCCCTTGGTAAGCTTCCAGATAAGCCATGTTTCAACTGTACCAAATAAAAGTTCCCCAGCTTCTGCTCTCTCTCTGGCTCCCTCTACATTGTCAAGTATCCATTTTATCTTTGTAGCGCTGAAATAGGCATCTATTACTAATCCTGTTTTCTCTCTAAATTTGTCCGTAAGCCCCTTTTCTCTTAAGCTGTCACAATATTCGCTTGTTCTCCTACACTGCCATACTATTGCATGGTATACAGGTTCCCCTGTTTTCTTATCCCATACTATAGCAGTCTCTCTCTGGTTGGTGATACCAATAGCCGCTATATCCTCAGCAGTTGCATCTATTTTGCTCATTGCCTCGACACACACACCTAATTGTGTTGACCATATTTCATTTGCATCATGTTCTACCCAGCCTGGCTTTGGAAAAAACTGCCTGAATTCTTTCTGGGCTACAGAACAAATTTCCCCCTTCTCATTAAATAAAATACATCTGTTGCTTGTTGTTCCGGCATCAAGTGCCATAATGTAACGTCCCAATTCTTTCCCTCCATGTCATTTAGATACCAAAGTTTTTAGCATCTATTCATAATTTATATAGCAATATTATAGCACATAAATACCTTGACATCTTACATAAAACATATAAACTTGTATCTGCATGCTCGAATTTCTATATGATGTAAACGACGTATTTTTAAAGGAGAATAGTTATGGAGAACAATCAGAATAAAATAGTCCAGTATTTAAAGGACAATGCAAGAAGAATAGAAATGTCTTTATTCGGAGTAATAATTTGTGCTATAAGCGTTGGAATATTTAAGATCGCAGCTCTTGGCGTAGATCCTTTCCAATCCTTTATGGCTGGTCTTGACAAATTGATACCAATAGAATTTGGAACACTGTATGTTATAGTTAACGCTATTCTTTTGATTTTCAGTATTGTTGCAGACAGACATAATATTGGAATAGCTACCTTTATCAATTTATTTTTACTTGGTTATATCACAGAATGGACTTACGATTATCTTCAGACAGTATTTGTTGATCCAAGTATTATAACAAGAGTAATTTGTCTTATTGTGGGAATAGTAATAATATGTTTTGGTTCTGCATTCTATATGACTGCAGATCTTGGAGTTTCTACATATGACGCTGTAGCAATTGTTTTTTCTAGCAAATGGAGACTTGGTAAATTCAAATATGTCAGAATATGCACTGATTTGATCTGTGTTATATTAGGGGTAGTTCTTTTCCTTATAGGTGGCGGCCAGACAAACGCAATTATTACTATCGCTGGAGTCGGAACAATCATTACCGCCTTTTTCATGGGACCTCTTATTGAATATTTTAACGAAAAAATAGCCAGACCATTTCTCGCAAAAGGAAAAAAGAATTAAATTATCAGATTATATAATGTATTCATAATAAAAGCCACTGAATATCCTAAATATATACAAAACGGATGATTCAGTGGCTTTTAAATTTTTTACTTATCCTTAACAGTTTCTTTCATGGCAGTTGAGCAAGCAAGGTCTCCTAAAACATTTACACATGTTGCTCCCATGTCTGCAAGAGTATTTACAGAAATATAAACACCTAGAATTGTTTCAAGAGGAAGACCTGCCATAGGTGCTAAAGCTGCGAAAGCTGCTATAGCTCCACCAGGTACGCCTGGAGTACCAATAGAAAGAAGAACGTTTGCTGCTAATACAGCAATCATTGTTCCAAGGCTTAGTGGAACGCCACAAGCTGAAGCGAAGAAAGTAATCATAAAAGACATTACTATTGACACGGCATCCATATTAATTGTTGCTCCTAAAGGAAGAGCTAAAGATGATACAGATTCTGGAATACCTATCTTTCTGGCACATTCCATTGATATAGGAAGTGTTGCAGATGATGAACATGTACCAAAAGCATTAAGAGCAGCCGGAGCTACATCCTTAAAGAACTTAATTGGACTATATTTACCAAATATCTTAACAATACCGCCATAAAAGACAATTGCATATAATGCGTATGTTACATAAAGAGCTACCATTACCATTGCGAGCTCCTTCATAGTGTCAGCACCGTTCATATATACTACAGTTGCTATACTACAAAATACTCCGATTGGTGTAAAAAGCATTACCTTTCCAACTATATATATTGAAAGTGCGTTTACGCTTTCACATAAATTAGAAAATGGCTTTGATTTTTCCCCTAAGCCGAGGCATGCAAAACCTATAATTACTGCGAATGCCAGAACCTGGAGCATATCGCCGTTTGCAAATGATGCTATAGGATTAGATGGTATAATATTTGTGACTGTTCCCAATAAACCATCGAAAGTAGCCGCTTCCACAGTTGCTCCTGTTGAAGCAATTGTTATCCCCTCGCCTAAATGAAGCATTTTAGGTATAACTAAACCTAACGCAGAGGCTACAACAGTAGTGATTGTATACCATAAAATAGAATGAAGTCCTATTTTACCAGTTTTTGTAATATCACCGATACCAACAATACCTACTACAACACTACAGAATACCAATGGATAAATCATCATTCTTAAGGCTGCCATATAGATGCTTGCTATTACTGAAAGTGGAGTAAATAACCAAGTAGGCATTATAAATCCCACTAATACTCCAAGTACAAGACCTATAAAGATCAGCATAGTAATACTAATTTTTTTCTTTTCTTTCATATTTGCTCCTCCTGGAAAATTATTCCTTACTAGTATATAGGTTTATAGGTTTAATGAAAAGAAAAATATACATTTTTTCCTTTTCACTTTAAATTGTTCCATTTCCCTGATCGATAATATATTGCAAACATAATGAAAAGCATAAGGTTATGCGCTATCATACATGACCATGCACCTATAAGTCCCAGCGAATAAAAAGTGATACAGATAAAGGTTCCTATTATTCTTATCCCCCACATACCTGCAATATTACATATAAATGGTACCATGGTTTTGCCCATGCCCTGTAACATTCCTTCTATTACTATTGATATACCGTAAAATGGTTCCGATAATGCTACCATTTTAAGTACTGTTGAGCCCAATTTAATTACTTCAGCATTGTTGGAAAACAGCTTCATCATTTCGTCTGCGAAACAAAACAACAATGATCCTGATATAATCATAAGCATTGCTTCTAAAAGCATGATTGTTCTTCCAAGCTGCTTTATTCTTTTGGGCTCCTTTGCGCCATAGGCATTACCTGACAATGTAGCTGCTGCTGCCTGCATACCAAACCCTGGTACGTAGAACGCTGATTCCACAGTGTTCGCAATAGTGTGTGCAGCTGTAGATACTTCACCTAATGAATTTACCATTGCTGCAAATATTACATATCCAAGAGAAGTACCGAATCTCTGAAGTGCATTTGGTAAAGCTACTCTTAAGCAGGGCTTTAATATTTCCATATCAGGAAGCATTGAATACCCTTTTGGTTTTACAAGAGAATGTCTAAAATACACAATTGTTATAAGTACTCCACCTGCAAAAAAGGCCAATGCACTGGCAATCCCTGCACCTATAACACCTAATCCCATACCAAATACTTTTATTGATACTGAAAAAAACCTTATCTCTCTCGGTTCAAAGATAAGGAAATAATTTAATAAAATATTCGTAATATTTACTACCACGCCTACTCTCATCGGAGTTTTTGTATCTCCTACCGCCCTTAGAACTGTACCAAATATGATGGTTGCTGTTCTAAACAGCATTGGAGTATATAGAATAAAGAAATATCTGGATGCAAGAGGCCGAATGTTCTCGTCAACCTGCATCAAATATGGAATGATTCCACTTACGGAAAGTGTCAATAAGGTAAAAAAGCTCCCTACCACTAATACAGTCATCACAGCTTGTGCCGAAGCTCTTTTTACTTCTTCAAGTTTTCCGGCACCATGATTTTGAGATATAAAAGCCAGAAATCCTACGCCTAAAGCTGTGATTGTGCTACCTATTAACCAGTTCACCGTGGTCGTAGAGCCTACCGCAGCTGTAGCTTGTGTACCAAGTGCTCCCACCATCGCAGTGTCAATATACTGAACTGCAGTATGCAATAGCTGCTCCAGCATTGTAGGCCACGCAAGTGTAAATACTATATAAATTAAACTTTTGTCTGATTTATTCAATGATTCCGCCACCTAAAACAAATTCCCCATCATAGAACACAACAGCTTGCCCCGGGGTTACGGCCCTAACCGGATTATCAAATACCACCCTTAATTTATCCTCATCTATTCTTTCTATTTCGCACATTTCACCTCTATGAGAATATCTTATTTTTGCAAGAGCTCTAGTCTTACTACTTATATCGCTAACACTCATAAAATTCAAACGACTACAGGTCAGCTCATAAGTAAACACATCCTCAGCTTCACCAATCACTACCTCATTTGTATCTGGTCGTATCTCAGTTACAAATACTGGGTGACCCATAGACAAATTTAAGCCTTTTCTCTGACCAATTGTATAATGTGTAATACCTTTGTTCTGACCAAGTATTTTTCCATCTCTTGTTACAAAATTACCTGGAGGCGGTACTTCTTTGGCCTCTCGTTCAATAAAAGCCGCGTAATCACCATCCGGTACAAAGCATATATCCTGACTATCTGGTTTGTTTGCTACTAATAACCCATTTTTCTCTGCTATCTTTCTTATCTCGTTTTTTTCATATTCACCAACCGGCATAAGTGTATGCGCTAGCTGATATTGGGATAAATTATACAATGCGTAAGTCTGATCCTTTGCGCTGGTAACAGAATTTTTAATAGCATATCTGCCATTTGGAAGCTGTTCAATTCTGGCATAATGTCCGGTAGCTATATAATCCGCTCCTATTTCAAGACTTCTTCTTAAAAGAGCTTCCCATTTTACTTTTCTATTACATACTATACATGGGTTTGGCGTTCTGCCATGC
>JAZUFJ010000157.1:0-1662 GCA_045640645.1 Lachnospiraceae bacterium | reverse complement strand
CGAGGTCGGTGCACTGTTTGAGCAGCTTGTTTTTTAAGCTGCGAGTTGTGCAAGGAGACCGAGTAAATCAGCGAGTGCGAGGAGTAGAAAACGAGACAAGGTGACAAATATATATTAGTAATATGCGACAAACTGCCGTCCTTTTGTTAGTAACTTAAAGAATTATTTACATAAACATCTTTGTCAGAAAATATATCATAGGTGCCGTAAAGATTACGCTGTCATATCTGTCAAGTATTCCGCCATGTCCTGGTATTAAATTACCGTAATCCTTTATATCGTGATTGCGCTTTATGGCTGAAGCTGTCAGATCACCTATCTGTGACATCAGAGCTCCTACAAGACAAATCACCATAAATATTATTGGAACAGGCTCTGTCATATTCAGCTTTCCAGCTACAAACTGACCATAGAAATATCCACAAAGGCCAGCCACTACTGTTCCACCAACTGCGCCCTCAATAGATTTTTTAGGGCTTAATATCGGTGCCATTTTATGCTTACCTATTAGCATTCCCACACAATATGCTCCTGTATCGCAGGCCCAGGAAGCAATATATATCAGCCACACAGCGTATATTCCGTATTCTGAGCTTCTGGTGAAATACAAAAACGATATCATTACCGGAACATAGACAAAGCCCAGAACTGCATAAGCTATGCCTCCAGCCTCATATTTTGGAAAAGTAAATACATATACAGCCATAATAGCTACCAGGGTAACAATCACAATAAAGAAAGCATAGGTATCTCCAGCTGCATATCCCAGCACATAATAAATGATTGTTGCTATAAACAGAACAGCTGTAACCATATTAGGCTTAGCCACTTCCACCCCGGCACCAGTTTTACCGGTTTTGTAGAATTTTACTACCCTGCTATATTCATATAGTCCAATAACTGATATCAATAAGGCTTCCAGCCAGATTAATGCTCCGCCAAAATAATTACATAAAAAGGTCAGAGCTACCAGTACTATTCCGCTGCCTAAACGTACAAAAAAAGACCTATTCACTCTTTATTCCCCCGTATCTCCTATCTCGCTTACTATATGCTTCTATAGCCTTTTCAAGCTCTTCTCTTGAGAAATCAGGCCAATGTTTATCTGTAAAATAAAATTCTGCATAAGCCAGCTGCCATAAAAGGAAATTAGATAATCTCTGTTCTCCCGATGTTCTGATAAGAAGGTCAGGATCTGGCATTCCTGCAGTGTCAAGATAGCTTGCAAAAAGCTCCTTAGTTATCTCTCCCTCAGGAATAACACCATTTTTCATATCTGCGTTAATCCTGTTCATAGCTCTGAGCATCTCATCCTGACTACCGTAATTAAGGGCAACCGTAAAATGAAGACCTGTATAATCCTTTGTAGCCTCCTCCAGCTCTTCTATCTGCTTTTGCAAATCCTCTGCTAAGCCAGTTTTATCACCTATAACCTTTACACACATATTATTTTTTTCAGCTCTTTTTAAACATGTTTTCATGTATTCTCTTAAGAGCTTCATTAAGGCGTCTACTTCGCTTTTTGGTCTTGACCAGTTTTCGGGAGAAAAAGCATAAACTGTAAGATAGTTTATTCCAAGATTATAGGCTTCCTCACATATCTTTTCTACTGTCTTACTGCCCTGAACATGTCCATAATTTCTTGGCATGCCATGCTCCTTT
>JAZUFJ010000156.1:0-4819 GCA_045640645.1 Lachnospiraceae bacterium | reverse complement strand
TGAGCAGGCACAGGCAGCAGGTGGCGCTGCTGGAGCTGGCCCAGATATGTCAGGCTTTACAGGAGCTGGCCCAGATATGGGCGGTGCTCAGGACGCAGGATTTGGTGGCGAGGTAGTAGGCGGCGACTACAAGGAAGTATAATAAAATACATAGAATTAGTTTGTAGTAAATAAAATACAAAGAATTAGCTTGTATAAGAAATGTAAAATGCTTAATAAAAAGGCTCCCCCTCTGGGGGAGCTGTTAGGCTTTAGCCTAACTGAGAGGGCTAAATAGAAACAGAGGAAATTATAATGGCGGAAACAAAACGTGATTACTATGAGGTGCTAGGCGTAGATAAAAGTGCGGATGAGGCATCTATAAAAAAAGCATATAGAGCGCTTGCAAAGAAATATCATCCGGATATGAACCCAGGAGATGCTGAGGCAGAAAAGAAGTTTAAGGAAGCTTCAGAGGCCTATGCAGTTCTTTCGGATCCAGAGAAGAAGAGACAATACGATCAGTTTGGCCATGCTGCATTTGAACAGGGAGGCGGAGCTTCAGGATTCGGCGGTTTTGATTTCAATTCAGCAGATTTTGGTGATATCTTTGGCGATATCTTTGGTGACCTTTTTGGTGGATCAAGATCCAGAGGCAGAGCTAACAATGGTCCTATGAAGGGCGCAAATGTCAGAACAAGCGTAAGGATTACTTTTGAAGAGGCAGTTTTTGGCTGCGAAAAGGAAATAGAGCTTACTTTAAAGGATGAATGTAAGACCTGTAATGGAAGCGGTGCAAAGCCTGGAACAACAAAAGAAACCTGTACAAAATGTGGTGGAAAAGGCCAGGTAGTATATACCTCACAGTCATTATTCGGTATGGTACGAAATGTCCAGACCTGTCCTGATTGTCAGGGAAGTGGAAAAATTATTAAGGATAAATGTCCTGATTGCCATGGAACAGGATACATTCCAAGCAAGAAAAAGATTAGCGTAAGTATTCCGGCAGGAATAGACAATGGACAGAGCGTAAGAATCAGAGAAAAAGGAGAGCCAGGAACAAATGGTGGACCAAGAGGAGATCTTTTGGTAGAGGTACTGGTACAGAGACATGCGATATTCCAGAGACAGGATATGAACATTTTCTCAACAGCTCCTATTTCTTATGCAATAGCTGCTCTCGGTGGAGAGATTCTTATAGATACTGTTGATGGTAAGGTTATCTATGAGGTTAAGGCTGGAACACAGACAGATACAAAGATAAGACTTAAGGGAAAGGGAGTACCATCTCTTAGAAATAAGCAGGTTAGAGGCGACCAGTATGTTACCCTTGTAGTACAGACTCCAGAGCATTTATCTTCAGAGGCAAAGGAATGCTTAAGGAAATTTGATGAGCTTACCGGCGGCTCACTTCATGCAGCAGAAAATGCTACTGAAAAGAAGGAAGGGCATGAAGGAGAAAAGAAGAAAACAGGTTTTTGGAATAAGTGATTTTTACTAATATATTAAGATGTTACGATAATATTAAATCTATTGATTTATAGAATTAAATAAATTATTATAGAGGTAAATAATTAAAAAAAGGGTACATCTATGGAGTTTATTAAAAAATATAAGTGGGTTTTAGCAGCAGCGCTTTTTGTTGTGGCAGGGTTAGGTATAGTAATATATGTATTTGCGACATCTTCTGAAAAACCAGCACCGGCCCCGGTACAAGTAGAAACTGGAGTCGAAGAGGTGGGGCCGGAAGAGAGAGCTGCGGAGAATAGTGATCAGGAAGAGGTCGAAGTAGAGGAATATGATCCTAATGCCCTAGAGCCTGGATATATGAGAAGCTATTTAAGTGGTTTGCCTGTTAAAGAAGAGATAGGTAACAGACGACCTGTAGCTATAATGCTTAATAATCTGAAGGCAGCACAACCTATGAGCGGTGTTTCATATGCGGATGTAGTATATGAATATGTCGTAGAAGGTGCTATAACCCGACTGATGGGTTTGTTTGATAACTATGATGAACTTGATAAGATAGGCTCCGTTAGAAGTTGTAGAGAATATTTTGTTTATACAGCTCTTGAATTTGACGCGATATATATGCATTTTGGACAGGCAGCATATGCTGTAGAGCTTTTAGATCAGGATTATGTTGATAATCTTAATGGTTTAGGAAAAGCTGGTGATACCTGTTTCTATCGTACTACAGACAGACAGGCTCCACATAATGTATATACCAGCGCTGCAGGAATTGAGGCAGGTATAGATAAGCTGGGATATAGAAGAGATCATTATGATGGTTTCTCAAGAAAATTCTTATTCTGTGACCTTGATAAAGAGGTTACAAATGAACAGGGTGTTCCGGCAACATATATCGAGCCTAAATATAAGATTAATAAGCCTTGGTTCGAATATAATGAGGAAACATGCAAGTATGATAGATACCAGTACGATGGTCCACAGATAGATGATCTTACCGGTGAGGTTTTATCATATGACAATGTAATTATTCAGTATAATAGATGGGTACAGTTGGATGAAAAGGATTATCTTGCGTTCGATTGTCATTCAGGCGGTTTTATTCAGTATTGTACAAAAGGCAGAATGGTAGCTGGTACATGGGCTAGAGAAGCTCAGGGAGATAACTTCGATATGGGCTCCATTCATTATTACGATCTTAGCGGTAATGAGCTCCAGATAAATAATGGTAAAACATTTATATGTGTTGTTCAGGATACTGAGATGGAAAAGGTTGTAGTTAAATAACAATGATATTTAATAAAGAAGCCTGAAGAGGCTTCTTTTTTTGTTACAAGGGGAAATTTTTTAATGCTTGAAAATAAGGAATTTGGTGGCATGTCCTATGATGGGGATGAATATGACAGATACCGCCAGATAAAAGAAAAAAAGAAAAGAGCCAGGCGCAGAAAAAGAAAGCTACGATGGTTTTTCACAAAGATAATGCCGTTGATAGTAGTATTAATAGCTATCATAATCGGATTAATCTTTGGAATAAGAGGCATATACCGGGCAGTAGCTGGTAATGAGGAGCCTGTTGAAAAAAAGACAAAGATAAGCGAAAATCTTGCAAAAGCAAATGAAGAATTTGCTCTTCAAAATGTTGAAGAAGAGGTAGAAGAGGAGGAACCGGAAGAAATTGAGGAGATAATAGAAGAGTCTCCCGTATATTCTGCCACTCCAAAAGAAAATATGATGAGCTTAAGCGATGAGGTTAACTGTGCAAACGCGATAGTAATCGACATGAACGAGGACCTTATCGTTGCAGGAAGAAATTATGCAGAGGTAATAAACCCTGCTTCTATGACAAAGGTTTTGACGGTTCTCGTTGCAGCGGAAAACCTAAGAGGCATGGAAGCTCTTGATGATAAATTTACCATTACCATAGATATAACTGATTATGCATATAGAAATGATTGCAGTGCTGTAGGCTTTGTGGAAAATGAAGAGGTCACCGTTAAGGATCTGTTTTACGGAACTATTCTTCCTTCAGGAGGAGATGCTGCGGTAGGACTGGCTACCTATATTGCCGGATCCCATGAAGCTTTTGTAGAGCTTATGAACAAAAAGCTTGAAAGCTTAGGCCTTTCTGATACAGCACATTTTACCAACTGTGTAGGATTATATGATGAGAACCACAATTGTACTCCTTATGATATGGCTATTATTATGAGGGCAGCTCTTGATAATGAGCTTTGCAGAGAGGTTTTATCAGCACATATATATACTACTACTCCTACAGAGCAGCATCCGAATGGTCTTGAAATATCCAACTGGTTTTTACGCAGGATAGAGGATAAGGACTGTGGAGGTATTGTTCAGTGCGCTAAGACAGGATATGTAGTGCAATCAGGAAACTGTGCTGTAAGCTTTGCCGAAAATGATGCTGGAAAGAGGTATATATGCGTTACCGTAAACTCCAGAAATTCCTGGAGATGTATATATGACCATGTGGCTATATATAAAGATTTATTTACCAACAATTCATAGCAGATTTTTGGCAGCTTAAAGGGTAAAAACGCATTATATATGTAAAAAGCTTTTGTGCCGATATCATAGAATCAGATAAAAAGAAAAATGCGTTGCCGAAAGTGACAACTTTGAGATATAATAGAGATGTATATTTTCAAATAATATGTAAATTGTAAGGAGATGACATTATGCTTGCTGCTTTATTACCTTTTTTTGATAAAGATTTGAAAGTTAGAGCGTATTCCCTTTTTTCTCAGAAGAATAATCTTCTTAAGAATCCTAGCTTACAGGGATATGGAAGAAACGATGGTGCCGGATTAGTTAATGGCCTTGATATTATTGAGGACATGGGAATAGATACTCTTTCACCAGAATGCGATGTAATGGTTCCTGTCGGGAATATCGCGATATTTTCAGAGCTTGAAAAATCATGCAAAAGCATCCATAATCGTTTAGTTCTTCTTTTTGATAATTCTATAGAAGAAGATGAAAAGTATATTGAAAGATTAGAATCTCTCAAGCAGTCAGGATACAAGCTGGCTATCAGAAAGCTTCCTGTATCAGAGTTTGAAAACAGTAAAAAGCTTTTATCTCTGATGGACTATATTATTCTTGATAGCAAGAAGATAGATGTCGTAAAGGCAAAAATATATTTTGGACATCTTTTCCCAGGTATAAAGATTGTTGTAGGTAATGTTTCCTCAATGGAAAAGTTGTATTCTTTAAAAGAAGATTCAAGCTTTCATTTATTCGAAGGAGATTTGTACAGTATACCTGTAACAAAGGGAGAAGACGTAGCTCCTCTTAAGGTTAACTATCTTGAACTTCTTAAGGTTGTTAATGATGCTGATTTTGAGCT
>JAZUFJ010000155.1:0-2739 GCA_045640645.1 Lachnospiraceae bacterium | reverse complement strand
ATAACCTCTGCCTCTGGAATATTAGGGGTAATAATACTGGCTAGCGGAAATAATTCCTTTATCATATATTCTGTAGAATCTGCCTTCATTAGAGCTGCCCCGCTTGTAGCCACCATTACAGGATCAAGCACAATATTTTTTGCCTTGTATTCCTTAAGCTTTTTAGCTACAACCTCCATAATTGCAGTTCCGGATAACATACCTATCTTTATAGCGTCCGGATAAATATCAGTAAACACCGCGTCCAGCTGATCGCATAAAAAAACCGGCGTTACCTCCATTATGTTGTAAACGCCGGTTGTGTTCTGTGCTGTCAAAGCAGTTATGGCGCTCATAGCGTATACCCCATGAGCGCTCATTGTCTTTATATCAGCTTGAATACCGGCGCCTCCGCTGGAATCTGAGCCAGCGATTGTTAATGCAGTATACATTTCGTAACCTCCATCCGGGAAGTGGTGCCCCCAACCCGCTTATTATTATTTTTTACAAACATATTGCTTGAACTAATTTCCTCTGATATTTATCCTGCCAAAGGATTATTTCAGCATATTAACAGTCAAATCTCTCAGCTCCGCTGTAGCTTTTTCAATATCTTTCTGAGCAAAAATAGCGCTTATTACAGCTATTCCATCTATTCCGCTGCCCTTAAGCTCCATAACATTGTTCTTACTTATACCGCCTATAGCTACTACAGGAATGCTTACCGCCTGGCAGATAGCCTTAAGAGTATCAAAGCTTACATCGTCAGCATCATCCTTTGAGCCTGTAGGGAATACTGCTCCTACTCCCAGATAATCAGCTCCTCTTTTTTCTGCCAAAACAGCCTGCTCTACCGTCTGTGCAGATACTCCAATGATTTTGTCTGGCCCAATCTTCTCCCTAACATCCTGAGCCTCCATATCACTTTGCCCTACGTGTACCCCGTCAGCGTCCATTGTAAGAGCAATATCCACATCATCGTTTACTACAAATGGAACCTTGTATTGTTTACATAACTTCTGTATTTCAATAGCTTCTTTTAAAAAGCTGTCATGATCCAGATTCTTTTCTCTAAGCTGTATAAAGGTCGCTCCACCTTTTATTGCCTTTTCTACCTGCGAAAGCAGGGTCTCTTCTCCCAGCCAGTATCTGTCTGTTACAGCATATAGAAGCATACTGTTCTTTATCTCTTCTTTTGAAAGCTTCATCTACATAACCTCATATTTTGCATACTTGGAAAGAGTTTCTCCATCCATATTGTAGATAGCGTCTATAATACGATTTCTGTAGGTAGAGTTGCCATCGCCCTCCTGCATTCTTTCCCATGCTATCTCTCCAGCTGCTCCCATTGTGATAACCGCTGCCGCTGCCGCAACGAGCTTGTCATCAGGATTAGCTACCAGATAAGCTGTAGTAAGACCTGAAAGCTGACATCCTGTTCCTGTGATTCTTCCCATTTCAGGACGTCCGTTTCTTATAACATAACAAGTATCCTTGTCTGCTACCAGATCAATAGCTCCTGTAACCGCTATTATGCAATCAAACTTCTCAGCTACCTGTTTTACAAAGCTTACCATAGCTGACAGATTCTCCTCTGTTACAGCATCTGCAGCGTCTGCATCCACGCCCTTTGTTGTTCCAGAACCTAATACAAGGGTCTTTATCTCTGAAATATTACCTCTGATAATATCAAATTTTACATCCTCGATAAGCTTAAGAGCTGTATTTGTCCTAAGAGCACTGGCTCCTGCTCCAACCGGATCCAGTAAAACAACATGGCCTAACTGATTAGCTTTTTTTCCAGCGCGGAACATACCTTCAATGCTGCTCTTATTTAATGTTCCGATATTGATATTAAGGCCACCACATATGCTGGTGATATCCTCTACATCGTCTGGCTCATCTGACATTATTGGGCTTCCACCACACGCCAGTAAAACATTTGCCACATCGTTCACTGTAACATAATTAGTAATGTTGTGAACAAGCGGACTTCCTTTTCTTACATTTTCGATTACTTTCTTTAACATGTTTCCTCCTTGTCCCAACTAAGAATCTAAGTATACCTGTCTGCCCTCTCAGTCACCTTCGGTGACAGCTCTCCCAAAGGGCGAACCAAAAAAGGGCGAGTCCCAAAAAGGCGAGCAAAAAAGCGCGTGCTTTCCGTACAAGAAAAAACACGCGCTTATTAGGCATACTTTATTCCCTACGTTGGCATTATCCAAATCAGGTTATGGGTCGAGAAAGCATCATTCTCCTCTCAGCCGGTTGCTACCAGCTCCCCTATTTACAAATTTTATTTTATATAATAATCAACTTTTGTCAATCTGTAATCTATCTTATCTTTCTTTGAGCTTTTATCTGTTTCACCAGAACACCCATCTTCTCAAAGCTTTCTATCCTATCTCACAGAACCCTTCTAACGTTCCTCTCTGAAATATGATAATCCCAGACTTGTAGGTGGCTGATTTTCCTTCTTATTACGTACACTGGTTAATACCAATACTACCAGAGTAACTATATAAGGAATCATCTTATACAATTCCTTTAATTCCATGCTTCCCATTGGTGTTGGGATATATAAGTAAAGAATATATAATCCACCAAATAAGAAAGAAGCTAAAATACCAAGGTTTGGTCTCCATATAGCGAATATTACGATGGCAATAGCCAGCCATCCTCTGTCACCAAAGGCATCATTTGACCATACACCGCAGGCATAATCCATAACATAATATAATCGACCAAGACCAGCTATCA
>JAZUFJ010000154.1:0-3927 GCA_045640645.1 Lachnospiraceae bacterium | reverse complement strand
TATTACTGAGTTAAGGTGTTTGAAGAATTCTATAGCTTCAAGATTCTTATTTCCGCCATATTTGTTAGGTATCCAGTTTCCTTCATCCTTTCCATAATCAAGATAGAGCATTGATGCCACAGCATCTACTCTCAAGCCATCAATATGGAATTCCTTAATCCAGAATAAAGCATTTGCTATAAGGAAGTTCTTAACTTCATTTTTGCTGTAATCAAATATTTTTGTTCCCCAATCAGGATGCTCTCCCTTACGAGGATCTGCATATTCATATAAATATCCGCCATCAAAATTAGCCAGGCCATGGGCATCCTTTGGAAAATGTGCTGGTACCCAGTCAAGGATAATACCAATATTATTCTTATGAAGTTTATTTACAAGATAAGCAAATTCTTCAGGTGAACCATATCTCGTAGTAGGTGCATAATATCCTGTTACCTGATATCCCCATGAGCCATCAAATGGATGCTCAGCTATACCTATGAGCTCCAAATGAGTATAGTGCATATCTAAAAGGTATTCAGTGATTCTGTCAGCAAACTGCTTATATGTATAAAAGCCTTCATCTTCTCTTCCAGGATGTCTCATCCATGATCCAAGATGACATTCGTAAATAGCTATCGGCTCAGTTTCCATTACCATGGTTTCTCTCTTTTTCATCCATGACTGGTCCGTCCATTTTATCTTTGAAAGATCAGTTGTAACGCTTGCTGTACCCGGTCTGAGCTCTGCTTTATTTGCAAAAGGATCCGCTTTATATAATTTTTCACCTGTTGCAGTAGTTATCTCATATTTGTATAACAGATCTTCTCCAATTCCTGGAACAAAAGCTTCATATATTCCTAAAGGCTCTAATCTGGTCATAGGTGTGGCTCCTGATACCCATCCATTAAATTCACCTATTACGCACACTTCCTTTGCATTTGGCGCCCAGACAGCAAAATATATTCCATCTTTACCATCTTTATTAGTAATATGAGCTCCAAGCTTTTTGTAAATATCATAATGTGTTCCAGATCCGAACAGATACTGATCCATCTCCGTAACAAACGGTGTTATCTTCTGTGTAACAGCCATTGTAACCCTCCAAAATGTATTATTTTAAATGCTAAACGCTTCCCCATTAGCGCTATTAGCCTTTATGCAATAAAATCTTTCTCCCTTAATATGATGAAATCATCATCATCATAACGCTTTCCTAACAACGCATCCATGAAATGTGTCATATTCTTTCTGTCAACATGCTTAATAGCCGCGTCGATAATATCCTTTACCTCTTCTACAGATACAGAATGGTCAAAGGCCTGCATATCTTCGATGCGATTATAAAGAGCTAAAACACCCATTTCATCAAAACTGTATTCCTGCTCTCCGGCATATCCCTTTCCGTAGGCTACCAGATCATCTGTTGTAAACCTTGTAATGCTTATTCTTGCGTTAAATACCTTTGATAGAAGACTTGTTCCGCCAAGAAGGCTATCCATAGATTCCCTTGTTCCCTCTAAAATAACTATCACAGGAGCGCAATCACCAGTAAGCGCATTTGTAAGAATACTAAGAGAATCTCTTGTAAGCCCTCCGGCATTCTCTACAATAAGCGCACCATTTTGAAGTTTACTAAGAGTAACAGGTATATTCTTCTTATTAAGTGCTTCACCAGATATCTTTGCCACCTTACCTGAGAAGGCTGATTCCTTTGCCTGAATGGCCTTTACTATATCAATAGTAATGCCCTTTCTATCGCATATATCTGGACAGGTAATTACCAGATTTCCATGAGAAGCCTCAAGGCTAATAGTATCCATAGCCTCTACAAGCTGTGCCTTTAACGCTTCAATACCAGCATAGCGTATGAAAATCTGTTCTTCGTTCTCGTTAAGCTCTCTCTTTGCTCTGACCTCTTCATTACGGGTCATATAGCTTGGATGATTATTATATTTTCTAGGAACGTATTCTGTAACTGCTTCCTCTTCTGATGCTTCTACGGTTTCTTCTTTTACCGGCTCGTTACTTACAGGCTCAGAGCTATGCATCTTTGGAACAATCATTTCCGGTTCAGCTGAGACTGTTCTCTCATCTTCAACCTCTGCTTCATTATCCACTGTCTCCTCAGTCTCTGAAGCCTCTGGTTCTGATGTCTCAATTTCTGAAGCATCTATTTCTGGAATTTCCTCTTCTGGAGTCTCTTCTCCCGGAATTTCTTCCAGAGCTTCTTCTGAAACCTCTGTCTCTACAGCTTCTGTTTTTTCTTCTGAAGCTTCACCATCTGTAGATTCATCGTCTCCAAAATCAAATTTTATCTCTGGTATATCTATATCATCAGAATCCTTATCAGCTTCTGATTCAATCACCTTATCGCTTACGGTAATTTCCTCAGCTGATACTTCTTTTTCTACTGGTTCTTCTTCTGGCTCTTCTTCCGGAATAGTGATTTCAGGCTCTTCAATCTCTGGAATTTCCTCTACCTCACCATAATCCTCTACTTCATGTGCTTCCGTCTTTTTAGCTGTTTCTAAAGTTATCTTATCTTCAGCTTCAACTTCTTTAGCAGCAGCTTTTTCTTCCTGTTCTATCCTGTCAGCTTCTCTGACCTTATCAATTTTTCCACCATATTCCTCATCAAGGGTCATCATTCTGCCTGATGGAAGAACGCCGCCTGGTATTACACCAGAAAGCTTAGACATAATATCTGCTGAAGGCTCTGAAGTAGCCTCACTTTCGTTTTCTTTGCTTTCTTCCTGAGGAGTTTCCTTTTTCTTTTCTTCTAATTCTTTAAGAATATCCTCCAGATTTAGCTGACCAGTAATCTGTTTTTCAACCATATCAGGATCTGAAATACCATCACTGTAATTACCGTAGCTCACCTCTGAATATGAAGGCTGAGCCTCTTCTGATGCTATTTCTTTTGATGATATCTCTTCTGATGATACTCCTCCTGATGATACTTCTTCCTGAGGGATGTTATCGATTGCTGATACATTTTCCTGAGGAGCCTCGTCTGGCTTAAGTGTCTCTTCAGGCTGCTGAGCTCCTATATTTAAAGCGATATCTGATGTATAAGAGATCTCTGGCTTCTTATCAAGCTCCTGTGCCATATTTATATCCTGCGCGTACTGTTCAGGTCCATAAATTGGCTCATATCCAGGTTTTATTTCTACAGGCTGCTCATAAGATGGCTGGCCATAAACATTTTGACTGGCTGGCTGACCCATTGCAGGCATCTCATAAATAGACTGGCCTATCTGCTGGTCGTAGCCATAATATGGCATATTAGAATTATCCTGTGGCATATACTGGTTCATGCTCTTAACCAGCTCTTCCTGCAGGTTCATAGTATTGTATTTAGGTTGATTGCTATTTGCCGGCTGAACATACATACCCTGATCTGCGTATATATTCTGGCCATTTTGAGGGTAACCATAGCCATTTCCCATATTGTTCTGGCCATAGTTCATTTCTGAACCATACTGTGAAGTTCCTGAATAGTTCTGATTATATGAATTGTTCTGTCCATAAGCGCTATCATACTTCCTCTGCTGGTCTCCAGTCAGATTAGCATGCTGCATCTTCAGCTCCATCGCCTTCTGAACGTATTTTCCCTCGCCAAACCATATAATAAGCTCATCACATGTAGCGACACATTTTGATTCCTGACCAACCTTATGATACAAGGTTGCCAGCTCGTAAGCCCATTTCTCGCGATAATCACGTTTTTTGAACTCTTCAAGGACCTCTATTCTTTCCTCTAAGGTAACATCCTGGGCTTCGTAAATTTTATATAGCAAAATATAGCTGCCTGTATCTTCAGGTGCTATACGGGTATATTCTTTATAATATTCTATAGCCTGCACTATGTCCTTCATCTTTATTGACAGCTCACAGAGCGCATATACTATATTTCTTCCGGTAGGATAACTATCATAAGCCAGG
>JAZUFJ010000153.1:0-1815 GCA_045640645.1 Lachnospiraceae bacterium | reverse complement strand
TCTAATAATTTATATGATTTTGGAGAAAAAATATTAGCAGAGCTGAAACCTCGATTCGAAGAATACGATAAGGTTATGGAGTATAATCAGCTTAAGGTTTTAAAAGCTATGCATGATAACCGTGTATCTGAAGCCTGCTTTCAGATGAGTAACGGATATGGCTATACCGACCTTGGACGAGATACTTTAGAGAAGGTATATGCAGACATATTTCACACAGAGGATGCCTTGGTAAGACCACAGATTACCTGTGGTACCCATGCTTTAAATGTTGCATTATCCTCTAATCTAAGACCCGGTGATGAATTATTATCACCTGTTGGAAAGCCATATGATACTTTGGAGGAAGTTATAGGTATTAGAGAATCAGTAGGCTCCTTAAAAGAATATGGAATATCTTACAGGCAGGTGGATTTATTACCTGATGGCAGCTTTGATTACGAAAATATCAAAAAAGCTATTAACGAAAAAACAAAGCTTGTTACAATACAGCGTTCAAAGGGATATCAAACCAGACCAACTCTTAGTGTTAAGCGTATAGGTGAGCTCATTGCCTTCATAAAGGATATTAAACCCGATGTAATTTGTATGGTAGATAACTGTTATGGAGAATTTGTTGAGACTATTGAGCCTAGTGATGTTGGCGCAGATATGGTAGTAGGGTCATTGATAAAAAATCCTGGTGGTGGTCTCGCTCCTATAGGTGGATATATAGCCGGAACTAAAAAATGTGTAGAAAATGCTGCATACAGGCTTACTTCTCCAGGCTTAGGAAAAGAAGTAGGAGCTTCCCTGAATGTTATCCAGAACTTTTATCAAGGATTATTCTTAGCTCCAACAGTTGTAAACGCAGCTTTAAAGGGCGCGGTTTTTGCCGCTAATATATATGAGCGCCTAGGCTATGATGTAATACCAAATGGACAGGAATCACGTCATGATATTATTCAGGCTGTAACACTTAGAAAACCGGAAGCGCTTATTGCGTTTTGCAAGGGAATACAGGGTGCTGCGCCAGTTGACAGTTTTGTTGTGCCAGAGCCTTGGGCTATGCCAGAATATGATGGTGATGTAATAATGGCTGCCGGAGCCTTTGTAAGCGGGTCTTCACTAGAGCTTAGCGCAGATGGCCCACTAAAAGAGCCTTATGCGGTATATTTCCAGGGAGGTCTTACTTTCCCTCATGCCAAATACGGAATACTTAACTCTGTACAAGAGCTTATTAATGCAGGTATTGTAAAAGATAATTTCTAATTTTGGCATCTGAATCATTTTAATACTCTATAAAAAGGTGCCAAATTATATCAAAAAGTGTTATAATGTGATGATATAGATATTTGCGTAATTTGCACCATAGGAAAAAAGGAGATATTTATGGCTATTAACGCTTTTGGAATAGATTTAGGTACATATAACATTAAGTTATATAATGGATTTGATGACACTATATCCAGCTATAAAAACATGATTGCTATTCAAAAAATCATGAATAGAAGATCAGTAATGGCTTATGGAGATGAAGCTTTTGAAATGTATGAGAAAGCTCCAGATAATATTACTGTATCTTTTCCTGTAACCAGAGGAGTAATAGCTGATATACAGCATATGCAGATCCTTATGCGTAATTTTATTTTAGATGAAATGGAAGGCAATCTTAGAAGTGCAGACTTCTTTATTTCTGTTCCTACAGATATTACACAGGTAGAAAAGAGAGCCTTTTTTGATCTGGTAAAGGATTCAAAAGTTAAAGCTAAGAATATCTACATTGTAGAAAAGGCTGTAGCAGATGTAATCGGATTAGGTGTAGTTGTATGACAT
>JAZUFJ010000152.1:0-3701 GCA_045640645.1 Lachnospiraceae bacterium | reverse complement strand
CGATGCTCCGGCGAGAAAGATTAATTATATTATGAACATCGGGGCAAATGTGTTCGCTTGTACTTCTGTATGCTTTTCTTATGAAGGAACAATTTATGTTATAGAGATTCTTCAGGGCAATCAGAGTATTTTTGATTTTCTTCCTATGTATGAGGGAATAGTAGAAAGTACTAACCTTGGCGATATGAAGGCTGATAAGAAATCAAATGATAGTAAGAAGGAAGCTGTAAAAGAAGAAGACAATAAGAAAGAAGAAAAGATAACAGAAACTGTAAAAGAAGAAAGTAAGGAAGATATAGAAGAAATAAAAGAAGAAATTAAAGATGAGCCAGACGAAACAGAAGAAGTAAAAGAGGAGAAGAAGGATAAAAAAGATAAGAAAGAAAAGAAAAATATAAAAGATAAGAATAAAGAGGAAAAACAGGAAGAAGAAATAGTCGAAGCTGAAGAGGAAGTTGAAGAAGCTGAAGACGAAACAGAAGATGATAATGATGTTATAGAAGATGGTTTCGAAAGCATAGGAGATTTTGTTTTCAAGCTTAATGGACATATTTATGAATTCCCTACACAGATAAGTGACATTGATGAAGATGATTTACCACTCGATTATACTTTGGTAATACCTTATGATTTTGAAAGTGATGATGATCTTATAGATGGAAAGTGGACAGAGATCATTAATACCCAGTATTTGTATTTTGACGATTCTCTTTATATGGAGATGGCAGGTATTACTAACCTTGAAGGTGAAGATGCTGATATCACAGATTGTGTCCTGACAGCTTTAGTAGATACACAGGGTAACAATGTAGAGATTGAGCTTCCTGGTGGCGTAAAGGTAGGAGCAAAGGAAAAGAAGATATTAAAAGGCTTCCCTAAGTTCAAGAAGATGGAAATGGATGGAGTAGCAAAATTTGTTAAGAATGATCTGCTCTATGCATGTAATGTAAGAGATGATGGATGCAATGGTTATGTAATTATTAAGAACAATGCTCCATTTTATAGCGCTGTTTCTATCATATGTGAAGATGGAATAATAAAAGAAATCAGTTATGAATGTCTTGGAAAAGAAAGAGCAAAAGGTGTATTTCTTGATTAATAGACAGATGAAAAGCTAAAAAGAATTTTACCTGCAGGGCGGATAACTCATGCAGGAAAAAATAAAAAAGGAGAAAGGTATAATGAAAACAAAAGGCAAAGCATTACTTAACAGGTTGCTTGCGGCCATACTTGCTGTAAACATGATATTTACAATGGTATGTCCAATGCCAGCCAGAGCAGATGCTATTACTGCTCAGAACGACACAATCGTGCTTACTCTTGGCGCGGATCTGACAAAAGATCAGAAAGCCTATGTACTTAAGTACTTTGGTATTTCTGAAGATGATGTTATTACTGTAACAATCACAAATGATGATGAAAGAGAACAGTTGGGAGGTCTTATCCCAGAAGAACAGATAGGTACACATACCTATAGCTGTGCTCTTATCAGACCTACATCAGGCGGTGGTGTACAGGTAAAAACAGCTAACATGTCATATGTAACCAGTAATATGATAGCTTCAACGCTGTCAACTTCAGGAGTATATAACTGTGAAGTTTTAACAGTTGCACCTTTCATGGTATCTGGAACAGGAGCTCTTACAGGTATTATGATGGCGTATGCAGAGGCTATGGGAATAGAAATAGATCCTGAGCTGCAGGAACTGGCTAACGAGGAAATCGTTCTTACCGGTGAAGTAGCAGAGGATGTAGGACAGGATCAGGCTACTCTTATCGTTAACGATATCAAGATCCATATCATCAGAGATCAGGTAGAAGATGAAGAAGAGATCGAAGAGATCGTAGATGAAGTAATCGAAACTACTGAAAAAGCTGCTGAAGAAGCAGGAGTAGGTACTGGAAAGAAGCTTGGTGAAGTAGAGCATAAGAAACTTTATGATTATGGTAACAAGGTTGCATCTATGGACTATAACTACAAAGATGTCCAGAGAACTCTTGAACGTGTAACCTATAACGTAGCTAAGAAGGCTGGTATCAAAGATCCTATCACAGATACTTTCTCAACAATCACTGATGATGAAGGTCTTTTAGCAGATAGTATCCTTCTTGGAACAGATGATGAT
This sequence comes from Lachnospiraceae bacterium, assembly GCA_045640645.1. Lineage (GTDB taxonomy): Bacteria > Bacillota > Clostridia > Lachnospirales > Lachnospiraceae > JAZUFJ01. Next base: position 1,575 of record JAZUFJ010000152.1, on the reverse strand, counting down.
GTACTGGGCGATGACGCAAATATCAATGCTACAAGCAATGTTGCATTAGGCGAGCATCCAGCAGAGATCATTGATGTATTTGAAGGTGATGTTAAGATAAAATCAGCGGGAACCGTTAAAGCAGATGGCTTTATTAATGGAACAGACCTGGTATCTTATAGGGATTTAAATGGATCCTATGCACTTATGGATCTTAACGGAAATATGCTGACTGAAGCAGTATTTGAAGACAGCTTCAGATCAGACTATGGAGTGATCACTGGTGAAATAAATGATGGATCCAATATGAAAGGCGCCCTGGCTACAGATGGTACACTTCTTATCCCATTTGATTATGAAAAGGTAGAAATATTAGGTTCTCTCTGGGGCGTTGGTTACAATCTCAAACCTACTAAATCTAATGATGATTATGATTTCTACAGTGGAGATGACCATTTCGTAGTAGATGAATACGATCTTTACTATTTTGGAGATGAAGATGCAGAACCAATAGCTATTCTTGACCGTGAAGAATTTAAAAATGCCAGAACATTAGGTGATTATATCAATATTGAGGATAGAGACGGATATATTACAACCTATGATAGCGAATTCGACGAGATAGGCGAGAGCGAATATGTATCAGACTTTGGTGATCTCAATACTGATGAAAAGCTTAGCAAGGATCTTGGCAAAGCTACAGGATTATCTTTCTTTGGCTTTAAAGGCAATTACAGCATGGTAGCAGATTACAAGAGAGATAAATATGGTGTAGGCGATAAGTATGGCAATATTATTATCCCTGTAGAGCTTGATAAGGTTGTAGGATATGGCGATTCCTTAATGGTCGGCGGATATTGTGCCGGTGTATTGGATGATGAATATGTATACGTTATTCAGGATGGAGATATAACCGGAGAATTTGATTATAATAAAGAAATTAGTTATTATGGAATGTCCTCATTATTAAAGTCAGGCAGTGGTGACTTTACTATTTATTCAGGCGATGGTGAGGAAACAAAGCTTTCTAAGAAATATGAATATGTAACCTCTATTGATAGCTCAAAGGGTATGCTCTATAAAGGAACAAAAGATAGCAAATATGATCTTATTGACTGGCATGGAAATGTTCTTATTGAGAGCAGCTCAGGAATATCTGTTTCTGCTAATGGAAAATATGTAATATCTCAGGATGGATATACTTCATCTACACTTTATATGTTAAATGATGCATCAATGGTAAGACTGGCATCAAGCGATGGTGGTGCAAAAGAAGTAGCTGCTACCAAGATGGAAAAGCTGTCAATGGATACCTATGCTGGCGAGCCTAAGCTTAAAGCAATGGGCACTGTAGATGCTGACAATTTCTTGGGATATTCTGATACTCTTGTATACAGAAATAATAAAAAGTATGGTCTTATGAGCATAGATGGTAAGAAACTTACATCTGCAGAATATGATGATATTGAATATAAGAAGGGATATTTGAAAGTCGCTAAGGAAACTGCTAAGGGATATAAGGTAGGTATTCTGACTGTTGATGGAATAGAGGTTGTTCCATGCGAATATGATTATGCAGAAATTAAAAACGAGCAT
>JAZUFJ010000151.1:0-3455 GCA_045640645.1 Lachnospiraceae bacterium | reverse complement strand
TTTCGTTTTTATAAGCTTTCAGCAGATCCCATGATAAAAGATTATTTGCTTCCTTCTTTGATAAAACTATATTTCCCTGTCCGTCATCAAGCTTAACTACAGTAGCCTCTACCTCATCTCCTACATGTACATCATTTACTATAGAAAAAGTAGGATCCGCGCTGAATTCTGAAGCATATATTATTCCCTGTGTATAGTATTTAAGATCAAGGGTAACCTCTTCCTCGTTAACATCTATTACTGTTCCTTTTATAACATCATCGATGTTAATAGTTCTAAATGAAGCTTCCAGCTCATCCTTATAATCATCCATAGATTCAATAATCTCTTCCACCTGTTCTGCTTCTTTTTCTACAGATGAATCAATCTCAGAATTTTCTATTTTGTTTTCACCAGCTTCAGGCACCTCTATCTCCTGAATATCAGCCTCTAGTACTTCACTATCTTTAGCTTCCATATCTCCCATGTCTGCTCTCCTTATACGTATTTAAAATTTCTTAACCGCTATAGTCTCACCCTGTTTTACCAGTGTCTCGTATCCAGCTTCTGTATTTTTCAAATAGTCACCAGCTATCTCTACCTTATCCTTTTCAGTTAATACGATTACAGTAGAGCCACCAAACTCAAAATGACCTTTTTCCTGTCCCTTTGTTACATACGCCTCTTCATGAAGGTTCACTATCTTACCTACCATAAGAGCTCCTACTTCCATCTGTATAATATCTCCCAGCTCTCTTGTACGAAGCATAGTATATTCTCTGGAATTTTCCTTGTATATTGGGAAATATTCAGATGCTACAGGGTTAACAGTATGTAATATTCCATTTATTCTTCTGTTCTTAGATTTTCTTCCATCAGCAGCATAGCAAAAATGGTGATAATCGTTGACGCAAAGACGTATCAGGATACAATATCCACCCTCATACTTCTTCGCAAGCTTTTTGTCTCTCAGTAAAGTATGCACTGTGTATGGTGCATTTTTAATATTAAATATTCCATCTTCAGAAATTGAATAAACGCTCACCCTTCCATCGCATGGACTGATGAGCACATTTTCATCTTTATCAAAAGGACGACAGCCATCTTTTATAGATCTCATAAAGAAATCATTATAGCTGTCGTATTCCTTTTCAATATATTCGTTCATATCTATTTTATTGCGCTTAATAAAGCCCTTTATAGCACACTTTGAAAAAGGATGGCTTAACAGCCCTCCTCCCAGTTCAGACACAATAGGAACTGTTATAATCTTTATAACCATTCTTCCTAATGCACTGCCATATAGCCTGCTTAAGAAACGATCCTGCAAACCGTCATCTTCATGCCTTTTGTTTTCAAAATCAATATATCCCATCCTAAATTCCCTTTAACAAATACGGCAATACCACCAATACTCCAAACACTACCAACAGAATCATCATCTTCTTATCAGCCTTTTTAATCTTAAAATCTAAAACAAAAAGAACTGAAATACACAGCATTACCGACTGAAAAATCAAATTAAAATGAGAATTAAGCCTTGCTCTCATAAGGAAAAGAAGTGGAAAAATAATCGCTACAGTAGTAACCGGTAACCCTCTATAATACTTTCTGATCTCTGTAGTCTCTGCCTGACGGTTTTTCTCCTGAACATTATAAAATGAGAGCCTGATAACTGCTGCCAAAATATAAAGTACCATGAAAGCGAAACCAAAAATACTTCTAATTCCTAAAGAAAGTCCAATAGAAACAGGTAATACACCGAAGCAGATCAGATCACACATAGAATCTATTTGTATTCCAAAATCCTTCTGATCAACCGTTCTGTTTTTCTTAGTACTGGCTATCTTACCATCAAACATATCACATGTGCCGGCTATCATTAGACACAAAACAGCTATTGTAGTATTTCCATAGGTAACTGCCTGTATAATACCTATAACTCCACTAAACAATCCAAAATACGTCAACAGTACTGTATAATCATAAAAACCTAACATTTTTCTTCTCTCTATTCTTTCTTTATTTTTTTGCTATTCACTCCGCTTTTGCTACTCTTCTCATCACCAAGATTATATCTTTTATCTCTAAAAGACATGCTTAGATGAATAATAATCGTTGCTATTCCCGTTACCACAATAAGTAGATAAAAGCTTATTCCTCGTGATAATATCATTCCCGGTATGACAAGCTCTAAACCAAATATCCTGTCGAACATTATTTCAAAGCTCTTCTCACTGGCTCCTACTCCGCCAGGAAGAGGAAGCATATCTACCGAAAGGGAAATGATTGTCTGTAATGCTACTATCTTAAATGCAGATATCCCATGTAATCCCAAAGAACGATAAACACACCATGTCACCAAAAACAATGATATTCTCTGAAGCATAGACATCCATAATACATGGAAAAAAACATTCCAGTGTAAGCGCAAATACTTTGCACCATCTCTGTATGGCTGCATATGCATCTCCAGCTTATCCTGAAACTCATCACTATCTTTAATAATATGAATCTTGTTTAACAGCTTTACTGTGCTTCTAACTATTCTGTACATCAGGGAATCATCAAATATCAGTATCATTAGAAAGCCAATAAAAAGCACATTTACTGTAACACCATATATGAGAATATATACTACCGAGTCCAGGTTATTAACTATAAATTCTCCCTGAACTATAAATGAAATTCCACTTAAAACTATCAGCGCTGCTTTATAGCCAATTGTAATAATAAGCAAGACCAGACAGGATTCAGAAACTTTATTCTTATCTCTGCCCATAAAGTATAGCTGCATAGGCTGTCCACCTGTTGCAGAAGGGGTAACACCGCTAAAGAAAAAGCCTACACAGGAATATTTTATACATCTTCCCAGCTTAATAGTGGTTCCAAATGCATGAAACAGGTATTTCATTATCACGGATTCCCCGCATACAAAAATAAAGACAAATAGAACACCTAATGCCAGCCAAGATAGCTTTGACCTTTGAATTATGTCAACTATATGACCGATATTACGATCCTCAAGCATAAAATAGAAGGTCACCCCAATAAGAACTATAAGGAATAACGCATCCATTACTGCTTTCCTATATTTTTTCATTCACATATTTCCTTATTTTATAACAAATTCAAAAACACATCTTATAGCGTACCATAAATCAAGGTATTCAACAACCCAAATACATCACTTAAATACTATCCTGAACAAATTCTCAGATTAGTTTTCCTTAGTTGTCCCCTTTTCAACTATCGCAAACATTTCTTTTTTTGCTTTTTGGAAGCAGGTAATAATCACATCAGAGAACATACCGCATTCTCCTCTGATAATCATTTCATATGCCTCTTCACATTCAACAGCGCCCTTATATACCCTTGTGCTTACCAATGCATCAAAGCAGTCTGCTATTGAAGCTGCCTGACAGTAAATTGGGATTTCATCTCCCTTTAGTCCGTCAGGATATCCTTTTCCATCA
>JAZUFJ010000150.1:0-3791 GCA_045640645.1 Lachnospiraceae bacterium | reverse complement strand
ATATCCCTTAACAGTTATTTATTATTATGTTAAAAATGGTTGCATTTTTATATCAACAGCACTAACAATCGACGGGGCTTTTGCCACGGGGACGGGGCCTTTGGCTTTTAAATAATTCTTTAACATATATACAATGGGACGATTGTTCGTCTAGACTAAAACCATCACAGACGATTGCAACGCTTCGACAAACTAACTCCTAACTTCAACCATAATTCGTTCGGATTTGGCCTCACGAATTGGTTTCCGTAAGGAGTGGATTTCGCATCCGCTAAAAGCACAGTCTGAACTGTTCGTAAATCTTTTGTGCATTCTCGCACCTGATTACAGTATTTAATTTAATGTTAATTTTACATAGTGAAAGACGACTTGCATTGCTTTTACATCTTGCGATTTGTGGAGGAGCTGTAGTATTTCACAGATTTGTTAAGCACCTTAGGAATGAGCAACCTGGATGGTTGCGAAAACCTGACATGAGCCATGGACGGCGAATGGAAGGTGGTTCCGGACATTTCCAAGGCTTTGCACAAATCTGATTGAAATTCTAGGCGACGGAACCATGAGCACGATGGAAAACGCATGCAAGGAGTCATCGTATGTAATCAGTAATTTAAAGAAGTATTTAATAATCCAAGTATATCACACATCGATGTTAAATATAATTCATCTTTAAAGTGAAAACATCTCACATTTTCACTTTACATATAATGATTATCATGTATAATAATCAGTGTTGAATATAAGAAAAGAGAAAGATGAAAATAATTCATCATAAACGGATTCGATTTAGAACCGTTCAAGTGAAGGAGAAAAATATGAATACTAACAACCTTGAGATTAGATGGCACGGCAGAGGAGGCCAGGGTGCCAAGACAGCAGCATTACTTTTAGCAGATGTAGCTTTTAAGACAGGAGCTTACGTGCAGGGTTTCCCAGAGTACGGCCCAGAGAGAATGGGAGCACCTATCACAGCTTATAACAGAATCAGTTCAGAAGCTATAAGAGTGCATTCTAATATCTACTCTCCAGATTTAGTAGTAGTAGTGGATGAGACACTGCTCGAGAGCGTAGATGTTACCGCTGGTCTTAAGGAAGATGGAGCGATCATTGTTAACACATCAAGAAGCAAAAACGAAATCCTCCCACTTCTTAATGGTTATAAGGGTCGCGTATATACGGTGGATGCAAGAGCTATTTCAGTAGAGGCTCTCGGAAAGTATTTCCCTAATTCACCAATGCTTGCTGCAGCTGTTGCAGTGAGCAATGTAATGAGCAAGGAACAGTTTATTTCAGAGATGAAGGCTTCATATCAGCATAAATTTGCTAAGAAGCCAGAAGTTATCGAAGGAAATATGTTAGCCCTTACTCTTACATACGAAGCATTACAAGGCGACCTTGAGGAAGCTCTTGAACTTATCGCATAAGATAATGTAATGAAAAGCGTGCAACATATTATCAGTTGCACGCTTTTTACATACTGAGCAATAAAGAAAAGAAATAAGAATATTATTACGGAGAAAGAAAATGAGAACAGACATCAGCAAGATAAATGAGCAAACCCCTTATCAGGGGCTTACAGAAGGCTTAATGATATATAATAACGCAACATCAAAGGATTTTAAGACTGGCGAATGGAGAACCTCAACGCCTGTTTTTGAAGAGGATAAATGTAAGCAGTGTTTACTTTGCGCGCCTGTTTGTCCGGATAGCTGTATTCCGGTTAAGGATGGCAAAAGAGCAGAATTTGACCTTGATCATTGCAAGGGCTGCGGAATATGCGTAAAGGCCTGCCCATTCGGAGCGCTTAGTATGAGGGAGGGACAGTAAGATGGCAAAAAGAGACAGATTATCAGGAAACGAGGCCGTAGCCTTGGCTATTAAGCAGATTAACCCGGACGTTATGCCTGCTTTCCCTATTACACCTTCAACAGAGATACCTCAGATGGTGTCAACATTTATCGCTAATGGTGAGATAGATACGGAGTTTATTCCTGTAGAAAGCGAGCATTCTTCTATGAGCGCTACTATTGGAGCAGAGGCAGCAGGCGCCAGAAGTCTTACAGCTACATCTTCATGTGGTCTTGCTCTTATGTGGGAAGAGCTTTTGGTAGCGGCATCAAACAGAATGCCATGTGCCCTTGCCCTTGTTAACCGTACTCTTTCAGGCCCTATTAATATCAATTGTGACCATTCAGATGGTATGGGAGCCAGAGATACTGGATGGATACAGATCTATTCAGAGAACAATCAGGAAGCCTACGATAATTTTATTCAGGCATATCCTATAGCAGAGGACAAATCAGTACATCTTCCTATTATGATATGTCAGGACGGATTTATTACCAGTCACGCTGTTGAAAATATCGAGCTTTTGGAAGATAAAGATGTTAAAGATTTTGTTGGGGAATACGAGCCTGAAGAATTTCTTTTAAACCAGGGTAACCCAATGGCTTTAGGCCCATATTCAATATCTGCTTATGCTATGGAAGCTAAGAAGAATCAGGCCCTGGCTCTTGAAAACGCTAAAGAGGTTATCAAAAAGGTAGCTGATGATTTCTATAAAATATCAGGAAGAAAATATGGCTTTTTTGAAGAATATAAAACAGAAGATGCTGACTATATTATGCTTATCATAGGCTCAGCTGCCGGAACAGCAAAGCAGGCAGTAGATGACCTGAGAAAGCTTGGCAAGAAGGTAGGCGTGCTCAAGCTTAGAGTATACAGACCTTTCCCTGCAGATGAGATAGCAGAGGCTCTTAAGGGCTGTAAAGCAGTTGCCATTATGGACAGAGTAGAGAGCTATAGCGCAAACGGTGGTCCACTTGGTAACGAGGTTATGGCAGCATTGTTTAGAAATAAAGTAAATATAGAAGCAGTTAATTACATCTATGGTCTTGCAGGACGTGATTTCACTGTAGAGGATGCAGCGGACGTTTTCGCTACACTTGCAGATCATGTAGAGCATGATGCACCATTTGAGCAGTTCAAATACATCGGACTTAGAAGTGAGTAAAAGATAAATACATACACAGGAAAGAATAGAGATAAAAATATGAGCGAATATAATTTTAAAGAAGTAATGAGTAAACCTGACAGACTGGCTCCAGGACACAGAATGTGTGCCGGATGTGGTGGAACTATCGCGGTTAGAGCAGTACTTAGAGCTCTTCACGAGGGAGATGAGGCCGTAATAGGTAACGCTACCGGTTGTCTTGAGGTATCATCATTTATGTATCCTTATACAGCATGGCAGGACAGCTATATTCATAACGCTTTTGAAAATGCGGGCGCTACATTAAGTGGTGTCGAAACAGCCTACAAAGCGTTAAAGAAACGTGGTAAAATCAAAGAAGATGTTAACTATAAATTTATTACCTTCGGTGGTGACGGCGGTACCTATGATATTGGATTCCAATCACTGTCTGGCGCTATGGAGCGTGGACATGATATGGTATATGTGTGCTATGATAATGGTGCATATATGAACACAGGTATCCAGCGTTCATCAGCTACACCAATGTATGCGGATACCACCACTACCCCTGTTGGCTCAAAGAGCGCTGGAAAGATGCAGAACAGAAAAGACCTGGCATCTATTATCGCAGATCACGATGTTCCATATGTAGCGCAATCAACCTTTACACGTGATTTCAAGGATCTTCACCTTAAGGCAGAAAAAGCCATTTATACAGAGGGAGCATGCTTCCTTAATATTATGGCTCCATGTCCAAGAGGCTGGAGATATGAGACAGCAGACATTATGAAGATATGTAATCTGGCTATAGAAACCT
>JAZUFJ010000149.1:0-4915 GCA_045640645.1 Lachnospiraceae bacterium | reverse complement strand
TAATATGCCAATGAAAAAGCACATCATAAAACTATTCTAGAATTGCAGATAGATAAATGCCTGTGCATCATATCCTCGTCCGTAATAACCAAATACGGTAACTACAGCTATAAGCGTTGATAATATCACCCACTGCACTGCAGTTGGAAGCTTAAATATACGCGCCCTTACACTTCCGCTGCGCTGTATCATGTCCACAATAAAAACAATAAGAATCGCGATTATTGCTACAATAAAATCTTCCTTTGCAAGCTTCATATTCTCAAACACTTCATTTATTGAAAATAAACCCCAGCCTCTAAAGGCATCTCCAATTATAGTGAAACCATCTGAAACATTCCTTGCAATATCAAATACTCTTAAGAAAGCCATTAGCCAGAATGTCTTAAATATCTTATAAGATTTGAACCAAAAAGCATTTATATCTATATTATATTTTTCTATCAGCTTAAGAGATACCGGTTCAAACTCTGTTCCTATAATAATTATTAAACAGTTCAAAAGCCCCCATACAACGTATTTGTTTTCTGAGCCATGCCACATTCCGGTAGTAAACCACACCATAACCATTGGAAGATAAATTGGCATTCTCTTTCCCAATGCTTCCATTTTATGATTCCTGAACCACTTGCCAATATTAATGATCTTTTTATTGATTGATAATGGATAAAAGATATAATCCTTAAACCATGTTCCAAGTGTAATATGCCATCTTCTCCAATATTCTGAAATACTCTTTGAGAAAAACGGTCTGTCAAAGTTTTCTGTCACACGTATTCCAAGCATCTCAGCTACACCAAGAGCTACATCTATACCACCTGAGAAATCACCATAGATCTGCATTGAATAAAAGAAAATAGCCAGAATAAGATAAAGTCCCTTATGGTCAGCATGCATGTCCATGGATACGTTAACATAGCCTGCCAGTCTGTCAGCAATAATAAGCTTTTTAAACAGACCCCACATTATTCTATAGAAACCAGACTTTATATTCAAAAAACTATATTTCTTTTCTTCAAAAAGCTCTTTAGCCAGCTCGTCAAATCTACTAATTGGGCCCTGAATAATCTGAGGGAAAAATGATACAAACAATGCAAATTTAAAAGGGTTCTTTTCGCTTTCATATTTGTTATTGTAAACATCTAACAGATATCCCATGGATTGGAACGTATAAAATGAGATTCCAAGAGGTAATACAATTGATTTGAACGGAATAAAATCTGTCCTGTTAAAATAAGTAAGTCTAAAAAGATTAATATAAGCCAGGGACCAGTTAATATATTTTAAATATAATAAAATACCAAAATTTATAATCAGACACGCAAATAAAAGCCACCTTTGCTTTTTCTTTACGGTAGCTTTATAAGCTTTCTTTTCTTCTTTTGAAAGTGTACCCTTATTTGCGGCTAAATACGCTTTTTGCTTTACGTTATATCCATCAATATAATATGCAAACACAAAGGTGGATATTGTAGTAATCAGAATATATGCCAGCCTGTTTATCCCTGTAAACATATAGAATATATAACTGGCCGCAAGCAGTACCCACCATCTGAACCTTGAGGGAACAGCATAATAGACTAAAACAGTAATAACAACAAACAGGGCAAAACTCATTGAAATAAATGACATTTCTATCCCACCATACTGTAAAAATGCCAGCCTATTCGTCTTCTAATTTTAAAATAAGCTTGTAGATTGCATCAGCAGAGTTAAAGTTTGCTGGTATCATATGCTCAGCATTAATCTCTACATCAAATGCATCCATAAGTTCACCAACTATATTAACAATATCAAACGAATCAAGTATTCTCTTATCAATAAGACCATCCTCTGTTTCATAATCGATTCCCGGATGTACTGATTCTAAAATTTCAATAATATCCTCCATTTTTCCACTCTCCTAATTTTATAATATTATTTATTTTTTACCCATAATCTCCTTAAGAGCCATTCTGTCTACTTTTCCATTCTGAAGAAGTGGCATAGGATCCATTTTCTTTAGAAGATTAGGCAACATATATCTTTGTAATCGTTTTGTCAGGGCTTCCATTAGTTTTTCATCTGTGTAATTTTCTGCTTCATAGAACAAAACAATTTTCTGGTTCTTCTGTTCAAACAAACAGCATACAGACTTTACTCCTGGCAAGGATGAAGCTGCAGTCTCGATTTCCCCAAGCTCTATTCTGTGTCCCATGTGCTTAACCTGGGAATCCTTACGAGAGATAAATACCAGTTCTTTTCTCTCATTGTACTTGGCAAGATCACCCGTTCTATATATAAGCTCAGGATAATATGGGTTCAAGGGATTCTGTACGAACACCTCTCTTGTACGCTCTATAGCATTATAATAGCCTAATGAAAGACAGGTTCCCTTTACACATATCTCACCTACAACATCGCTTCTGGTGATAAGCTTGTCATCCTCATCTAATAAAAATACTTCTGTATTATGGAAAGCATTTCCGATAGGAATAGTCTCGTCATCAGCGTAATCACGGTCAACAATGTAGTATGTACATACTCCGGTTATCTCAGTAGGACCATAGATCTGTACAAACACAGCATCCTCATAATTTGCCTTCCAATAATTATAACACTTTGTTGGCATAGCCTCTGCGCCAAAAATAATCTTTCTAAGAGCCTTAGGTTTTAAGGTTTTAAAGCCCTTAAAAGTAGATATCATCTTCATGGCACTAGGTACCCAGCGTATCGTAGTAATATTATAATTTTCAAGGAATTCAAGCAGTTTAATCGGTACACTGAAATATTCCAGCGGAACAATACCCATAGTACCACCTGCTTTTAATGTACAGTAAATATCTATAAGTGAAGCATCAAAATAGAATGGAGCCTGATTGGCTATAATATCATCTTCTCTTATGCCAACCTCATTATTAAACTGCTCAATATAATCTATCAATGACCTATGGCATACTACAACACCCTTTGGTACTCCTGTAGAGCCGGATGTATATAAAACATATACCGGGTCAGTATCAAGAGCTAATGACATACGCTCACAAATAAGCTCTTCCTCTATAGGTGTTTCAATCATTTCTTCATAAATAAACACCTGTCCGCAAAAACCCCTTGCAAGATCATAATGAGCCATATCTGTTATAACTGCCATTGGCTTAAGATTTTCTACAATAAGAGAAATTCTATAATCCGGCATATTAGTATCTAGCGGAACATAAAAATTCCTGCTCATAACCGTACCCCAGAAAGCGCTTAGCACTCTTGGAGATTTGTCCATATAAATAAGGATTGGTCTGTTTGTTTTATTAAGCTTTTTTATCAGCTTAGAAGCCACAGCCTTGCTCTGTCTGAGAATCTGCGAATAAGTATAGGAACAGCTCTCATCAAAGTATGCTGTTTTATCCGGATGTTTCTCTGCTGAATTAAATAAAAACTCTAGAATATTTGTTGTCATTACACAATGCCCTTTATATAGAATTAATTATAAACACACTCTCTTAAAGTTCTTCTTACCCTTTTTAACTACAATACCTTCGCCGGCAAACTGTTCTTTAGTATAAGTTACCTTAATGTCATCGATCTTTTCACCATCTGCTACGATACAATGATCCTTTTCGATAGCTCTTCTGGCCTCTGATCTTGAGCCGGCAAGTCCTGCCTTCACTACAAGACCCATAATATCAATAACACCATCTGCAAAATCTTCATCAGAAAGCTTTACCTCTGGTATCTGGCTTGCATCTCCTGCACCAAATAAAGCCTTGGCTGCGCTCTGAGCCTTTTCAGCCTCTTCTTCTCCATGAACAAGCTTTGTAAGCTCGTATGCAAGAATCTCTTTTGCTTTATTTAATTCTGCACCTTCCCATTTATCCATTTCGTCTATCTGTTCAAGTGGAAGGAAAGTAAGCATACGGATACATTTAAGTACATCAGCATCTGCTACATTTCTCCAGTACTGGTAGAAATCATATGGTGATGTTTTCTTAGGATCAAGCCATACAGCTCCACCAACTGTCTTACCCATCTTCTGTCCCTCAGAATTAAGAAGTAAGGTAATAGTCATAGCATCAGCTTTCTTCTCTCCATATTTCTTTCTGATAAGCTCACGACCACCAAGCATATTTGACCACTGGTCGTCACCACCAAACTGAAGGTTACAGCCATATCTTCTGTAGAGCTCAAGGAAATCATAGCTCTGCATTATCATATAGTTAAATTCAAGGAAGCTAAGGCCTCCATCTCTTTCCAGTCTCTGTTTATAGCATTCTGCTCTCAACATATTGTTAACATGGAAGTATGCTCCTACTTCTCTTAAAAGTTCAACATAATTAAGCTTTAACAACCAGTCAGCGTTATTTACCATAATAGCTTTTCCATCTGAAAAGTCGATAAATCTGCTCATCTGTACCTTAAAGCAATCTATATTATGCTGGATATCTTCAGGAGTAAGCATCTTACGCATTTCTGTCTTTCCTGATGGATCTCCGATCATACCTGTTCCACCACCAAGCAGAGCAATAGGCTTATTACCAGCCATCTGTAATCTCTTCATTAAGCAGAGAGCCATAAAATGACCAACATGAAGAGAATCTGCTGTAGGGTCAAATCCAATATAAAAAGTAGCTTTTCCATTATTTATAAGTTCTTTTATAGTATCTTCATCTGTAACCTGGGCAATAAGTCCACGTGCTACAAGTTCATCATAAATTGTCATCAATTTGTCCTCCTAAACATACTGCACCCATTATAACATTTTATTAACTAAAATCAACCTTTTTAAAATTTAGAGGTTTCATATGTGCGGGGCTGTGATAATCGAGTAGGTGGGAATTCGTTCCCACAACAAAAAAAGAGTCTGCATACGCAGACTCTTTTTTGTATTTAATCTTCAAATTAGAGCTGAGGACCAGCTGCAACAAGAGCTTTACCAGCG
>JAZUFJ010000148.1:0-1937 GCA_045640645.1 Lachnospiraceae bacterium | reverse complement strand
TATACTGCTGAAGAATTAAGGTAAGCCTTCTGCTCTTCAGTTAAAACATCTATATGTTTACCCATAAAGTTGAGCTTTCTAACAGCTACATCATTATCAACTTCCTTTGGTACATCGATAATCATCTTATCGAGCTGTCCCTGATGCTCTACAAGATATTTTGCTGAGAGAGCCTGGATAGCAAATGACATATCCATAATTTCTGCTGGATGTCCATCACCTGCAGCAAGATTAACAAGACGTCCTTCTGCAAGAACAAATATCCACTGTCCGGTTGGGAGCTTATAGCCCATGATATTTTTTCTCATTTCCTTAGATTCTACAGCGATCTGTCTAAGGCGAGCCATATCTATTTCACAATCAAAGTGTCCTGCATTACAAAGAATAGCACCATCCTTCATAACTGCGAAATCTTCTTCATCAATAACCTTATCACAGCCAGTAACTGTAATAAAGAAATCACCAATCTTTGCTGCTTCGTTCATTGGCATTACATCAAAACCATCCATAACAGCTTCAATAGCTTTAACTGGATCTACCTCAGTAACAACGACTCTTGCTCGAAGACCTTTTGCTCTCATGGCGACGCCATTACCACACCAGCCATAGCCAGCCACTACAACAATTTTTCCAGCAACTATAAGATTGGTTGTACGGTTAATACCATCCCATACAGACTGGCCTGTACCATATCTGTTATCAAAGAAATGCTTACAATCAGCATTGTTTACAAGAACCATTGGGAACTTAGGTGCTCCCGCCTTATCCATAGCAAGTAGCCTTAAAATACCTGTAGTAGTTTCCTCACATCCACCAATAACGTTTGGTATTAAGTGCTGAACCTCGGTATGCATCATATTTACAAGGTCACCACCATCATCAATGATAATATTTGGTCCAACCTCTAATACTGCTCTGATATGGCTATTATATTCATCTGGGGTTGCATCATACCAAGCATGTACCTCAAGTCCTGCCTTAACAAGGGCTGCAGCTACATCATCCTGTGTTGAAAGAGGATTAGATCCTGTAACATACATATCTGCACCACCTGCTGCCAAAACCTTACAAAGATATGCTGTTTTAGCTTCAAGATGAACACTCAATGCAATTTTCTTTCCGGCAAATGGTTTTGTCTCAGAAAATTCTTTTTCGAGGGTACGTAAAAGATCACAATTTCTTTTTACCCATTCAATCTTTTTTTCACCAGATTCGTAAAGATTTATGTCTCTGATTTCACTACTCATATATTATTCTCCTACCTATATATATTATGCGCGCATTTCCATTTCATATTCGCGCTTTTTCTTATCATAAGCTTTGTTTATCATAAGAATCATATCATTATCACCAGCTATGCTGTCTGGATGGAACATTTTAACAAGATCCTTATATCTCTTTTTTAGGGTCATATAGCTGTTGACACCTTTAAAGAGCATATAAATAGCCTCATTTTCCATAGCAGGCTGTTTTTTTGCTGCTGCCTTTTGAGCTATTCTGTCCTCTTCAAGAGCCTTGAACCCTTTCTTTAAGATCTCAAGCTCCTTTTTTATATGGGCTTCTTCCTGACGTATTCGCTTTCTGTCTGATACAAACTGGTCGTTAAGAAGCTTCATTTCATCTCTGAAACGTTCGCGCTCAGCTTCAAGTTTCTTTCTTTCTTTTTCTATATTAGCCTTTTCAGTCTGAATACGAATATTTTCTCTGAATAACCATGCCTTTTCTGCACTTAAATCTCCGTTTTCATAAAATGAAAGCTTTTCTTTGTTTGATTCCTGTTCCATATCTAACCCCTATTAAAAATATCAACACGCCAATATGGCTTCCCCTACAGAATCAAATATAACATATTTACTACCATTTGTGTATAATTATTTTAATAATACAACATTTAGATTGTTCAGCTCTGCGAAAATAAAAAAGACTAGATTATATCC
>JAZUFJ010000147.1:0-5402 GCA_045640645.1 Lachnospiraceae bacterium | reverse complement strand
AGCGTGATATTTCACAATATCGCAAAGCCGCACAAGTAAAATTTAAGTAAATATTTAGTGATTTTATTATAATTATAAAAGATAAAATTATTAAAAATTTGTTGTTTTATAACAGAAAATAATACTTCGGTAGATATAACGAAAAATTATTGGTTTTTTTGGACAGTTTTTTATAAAAAAAGGGTTGCATTTTGGTATAAATTTATTATATTATGTCATTAATGAAAGTTAGATGAAACTTGCATTATCTTCGGGAAAATAATTAAAAAGGAGAGGGTATGGCGGCATTGTAGTACATGTTGACCACATGGTATGGTATAGACGAAGTAATTACCATACAAAAGGTTGGGTAGAGTAAAATCTACAAAAAAGTT
This sequence comes from Lachnospiraceae bacterium, assembly GCA_045640645.1. Taxonomy (GTDB): domain Bacteria; phylum Bacillota; class Clostridia; order Lachnospirales; family Lachnospiraceae; genus JAZUFJ01. The sequence goes on along the minus strand of JAZUFJ010000147.1, from coordinate 5,028 downwards.
TTAAAAAATAATGAAACAAGGAAAGAGGAATTAGGAAATGAACAATAATGGATTAACCCAGAAAGACATTGAAGCAATCGTAGAGAAGAAGTTATCTTCTAAGGGCGGCGGAGACAATAAGGCAATCGTTGATGCTATTTCACAGTTAAAGAATTCTAACGTAGAGCAGACAAAATATGCTCGTTACCAGATGCTTTTATCATGTGCTACATCAGCAATCGTTCTTATTATCATGATCTGCTTATTAGTAACAGTTAACAAACTTGTTCCTACAATTAACACAGTTCTTACATCAGTTAATGGCGTTGTTGCTGATACAGGAGCAATCTTATCAGGTGTTAATGATGTTATCGCTGACGTTGATGGTGTTGTTGGACAGGTTGACGGAATGATGTCAGAAGTTAACGGAATGGTTTCTACAATTTCTAGCGATGTTAACACAATTATGGGTTCAGTTAATGGTATGGTAGCAGATGTTGGAACAGTTGTTTCAGATGCTCAGGGTATCGTAAACAATGTTGCAAATATCGTAAACAATGCAGATGCTATCGTAAATGAAACAACAGGTCTTGTTTCTACAGTAGATACAGCAATTGCTGAAGCTACAACACTTATTTCTACAGTTGATACAGCTCTCGTAAGCGCAAATGGTCTTATGAACACAGTTGACAAAGCTGTTGCTTCTTCAGACGGACTTATCGCTAACGTAGATGTTATCACAAAGCAGGTTGCTGATGCAGATGTATCAGTTCTTATCACAGGTGCTGAAAGCCTTGTAGCTGGTGCTGAAGCTTTAGTAGATGATACAAACGTTAATGTTAACGCAGCTATCGCTGGTGTAGGCGGACTTATTGGTGCAGCTGAAACAGGTGTTGAAACTGTAACAGAATCAATCAACACAGTATCAGAGTCAATCAACACAGTAACAGAAACAGTTAACTCTGTTGCAGAAGCTAGCAACGAAAGCGTGGCAGCAACAACAGAAGCAATCAACAATGGTGTAAACGCAGTTTCATCAGCTATCAATGATGGCGTAGCTGCTTCATTCACAGGTGTTTCAAATGGTGTTGATACAACATTCTCAAGCGTAAACGCAGGTGTTAATAATGCATTCGCATTACTTAACCAGATCGATATCGCTTCACTTAACAAAGCTATTCAGGATCTTAACGCAATCGTTGGACCAATGGCTAGTATGTTCAACTAAGATGCAGTCATTTCCCTTAATGAAGGATGTAAGTTAACGAAGAATAAAGTTCAGGGTGCCGGAGTAAATCTCCGGCACTTTTTTCTTTTCTATAGAATGAAATTTTACATTTTGTATTACTATATTCTTCTTGTTGTTGTGAACAGGATATTGTGATATTATATTTTCGTTGAGTTATTTACAAATGAGTGAATATATACATATGAAAGGAATAAAACAATATGATAGGTGCTGACGCAATGGTAAAATGCCTTGAAAATGAAGGCGTAAAAGCGTTATTTGGATATCCAGGGGTGGCTATATGTCCATTTTTCAATAGTATTCTTAATACAGATATAGAAGCTGTTTTAGTACGTACAGAACAGAATGCTGCACATGCAGCAAGCGGTTATGCCCGTATAAATGGAGGCGTTGGAGTATGTGTTGCGACTAGTGGCCCTGGTGCTACTAATCTGATTACCGGAATAGCAACAGCTTACGCAGACAGTATTCCTCTTGTATGTATAACTGGTCAGGTTAATTCATCTTTGTTAGGACTTGATGTATTTCAGGAGGCAGATATTACCGGCGCAGTAGAATCTTTCGTTAAATACAGTTATCTTGTTAGAAACGTTGAAGATATTCCAAGAATATTTAAAGAAGCTTTTCACATAGCTTCTACAGGAAGAAAAGGTCCAGTCCTTATAGATGTCCCTATTGATATTCAAAATGCAGCTATAAAGCAGTTTAAATATCCGGAAGAGGTTAATTTAAGAACATATAAGCCTACAGTTAAAGGACATGCAGTACAGATTAAGAAGGTAATAAAGGAATTATCCAGATCTAGCAAGCCTATTATTTGTGCAGGCGGTGGTGTGTTATTATCTGATGCAGCTAATGAACTGAAGGAATTTTCTCATAGATATGGTATTCCTGTAGTATCTACAATGATGGGATTATCTTCTATGCCTACTGAGGACCCATATTATTTTGGTATGGTAGGAAACAATGGTAAAACCTATGCCAACAAGGCTATGAATGAAGCAGACCTTATTATTATGATAGGAGCCAGAGTGGCTGACAGAGCTATTTCGCAGCCAGATCTTATTGTAGAAAATAAGGTTATGGTACATATTGATGTTGATCCTGCAGAAATTGGAAAGAATGTTGGTCCACATATTCCTTTAGTTGGAGATATTAAGCATATTTTTAATGATTTTTCACAGTACAATCCTGAATGTGATTTCTCTAAATGGGTGGATACTCTTAATGAATATAAGAATAACGAGCCAAAGAGGAAGAAACCTAGAAAAGAATACGTTGATCCTGCATTATTTGTAGAAACTTTATCAAGAAAGCTTAATGATAATGCAGTATATGTGGCAGATGTTGGACAGAATCAGATTTTCTCATGTGGCTATCATATAGTTAAAAATGGAAGATTTTTAACATCTGGAGGTATGGGTACCATGGGATATTCTATTCCTGCAGCAATGGGCGCAAAGATGGCAGATCCTGATAGACAGGTTGTAGCTGTATGTGGAGACGGATCATTTCAGATGTCAATGATGGAGCTGGCAACTATGCAGCAGCATCATATACCATTTAAGATTATTGTATTTCATAATGGCTATTTAGGACTTGTTAGGGAATATCAGCATTTTACATACAAAGACAATTATTCTGTTGTAGATCTTACTGGAAGCCCTGATCTTTGCAAGCTGTCTTCAGCTTATGATATACCTTTTGTAAGGCTAGAAAACGATGATAATATGGAAAGTATTATTCAGGACTTTTTAAATATTGAAGGTCCGGCACTTATGGAATGTATGATAGATCCAATGGATACGGTTAAGTAAGGAGGAAGCTTAGATGAAAAGATTATATTCCGTTCTTGTTGAAAACCGTTCTGGTGTGCTTAGTAAGGTTGCTGGATTGTTTTCAAGAAGATGCTTTAATATCGATTCTCTTGCGGTGGGAGAGACTTTTGACGAGGAAGTGTCATGTATTACAATTGTATCCTCCGGAGATGAACGTACCTTAGAACAGATAGAAAAGCAGTTAAATAAGAAAATTGATGTTATTAAGATAAAGACCTTTTCAGAAGAGGAATCTCTTAGTAGAGAGCTTGTTTTGGTAAAGGTAAAATATAATAAGCATAATCGCCGTGAAATAATGGAAATATGTGAAATTTTAGGCGCACAGATTGTAGATATGTCTAAAAATCTTTTAACTATACAGCTTTGTGATGTTCCGGAAAAGACAAAAATACTGATGGAAATGCTTGCAAGTATTTCTGTAGTAGAGGTTGCCAGAACCGGAACCTTAGCTTTACAGAAGTGTTCCTTGTCAGACTGATTATAAGATATAATTTTTAATCTTATATTAGGAAGTGGATGAATAATTATACAATATTTATACAATTTATTGGTGAAATTTATTCATTTGACAGATGAATGAAATGTTGCTAAAATGTGAAAAGTGACTTATAAAAGGGGATATTTATGCAGAAAAAAGTATTTCAGATAATAGTAGATAATACCTCAGGTGTTCTTAGTCGAATTTCAGGCCTTTTTTCACGAAGAGGATATAATATTGAAAGTATTACTGCTGGTGTAACAGCGGATCGTAGATTTACCCGTATTACTATAGTTACAAGTGGTGATGAGGATATTCTTGATCAGATTGAAAAACAGGTAGGAAAGCTTATTGATGTAAGAAGTATCAAAGAGCTTAAGCCGGATGAGAGCGTTTATCGTGAGCTTATTATGATCAAGGTTAAGGCTAGTGCTGAGATGCGTCCTGGTATAATTGCTTTAGCTGATGTGTTCAGGGCAAAAATTGTAGACGTTGCGGTAGATTCCCTTATGATAGAGCTTACTGGTAACCAGGCTAAGATTGAGGCCTTTATAAAGCTTTTAGAAGGCTATGATATTTTAGAGCTTGCACGTACAGGTATAGCAGGTTTGGCACGTGGTACAGAGGGTGTTATATCTTTTGATTAACCCTTTATATAGAGAATTAAGAAAATTTAATTTATATTTTTAGGAGGAACTAAAAAAATGGCAAAAATTTATTACCAGGAAGATTGTAATCTTTCAATGCTTGATGGAAAGACAATCGCTGTAATCGGATACGGTAGCCAGGGACATGCTCATGCCCTTAACGCTAAGGAATCAGGTTGCAATGTTATCATTGGACTTTATGAAGGTTCAAAGTCTTGGGCAAAGGCTGAAAAGCAGGGATTTGAAGTTTATACAGCAGCTGAAGCAGCAAAGAAAGCTGATATCATCATGATTCTTATCAATGATGAACTTCAGGCAGATATGTATAAGAACGATATAGAGCCAAACCTTGAGCCAGGAAATATGCTTATGTTTGCTCATGGTTTCAATATTCATTTTGGATGTATCAATCCTCCAAAGGATGTTGACGTTACAATGATCGCTCCTAAGGGACCAGGTCATACAGTACGTAGCGAATATCAGGAAGGCAAGGGTGTTCCTTGTTTAGTAGCTGTTCATCAGGATGCAACTGGTAAGGCTCTTGAGAAGGCACTTGCTTATGCACTTGCTATCGGTGGAGCTAGAGCTGGTGTTCTTGAGACAACATTCCGTACAGAAACTGAAACAGACCTCTTTGGAGAGCAGGCAGTACTTTGTGGTGGTGTATGTGCTCTTATGCAGGCTGGTTTTGAAACACTTGTTGAGGCTGGTTATGATACAAGAAATGCTTACTTCGAGTGTATCCACGAGATGAAGCTTATCGTTGACCTTATTTACCAGTCAGGTTTTGCAGGAATGAGATACTCTATTTCTAACACAGCTGAGTACGGTGATTAC
>JAZUFJ010000146.1:0-2224 GCA_045640645.1 Lachnospiraceae bacterium | reverse complement strand
GTATATACAGGATGGCTTAATGATATAGCTGCAGGAACAAAGGGCGCTATTACAGCTATGGACTGGATTGGACTTCTTATGATATGTCTTGTACTTCCAGCGGTTCTTACATTTGTATTTGGCCAGATATTTAGAAAGATTGGATGGATCAAAGAGGGTGATCTTAAGCTCGATGTGTAGGATCTGATATTTGCACAATCAGGTATTACGAGGTGCTTTAAAACCAGATTTTGAGCCGAAAGGGTCTTTTTATCCCTGTTATCATAGAACTAGTAGTATACAATTAAAAAATAAGAACATCTCCAGCTTTATTAGCTTGGGGATGTTCTTGTTTTCTTTATTCTTACAATTACCTCGCAACCCTGTCCCGGGGAGCTTGAATATTTCAGACCATAATCTTCACCATACAAAAGCTTAAGTCTTAGATGGGTATTATATACAGCTATATTATTTCCAGAGCCTTTATTTGCGTTATCGCCACTTAATATATTACTGAGGGTATTCTGATCCATTCCTATACCATCATCAGAAATATTAAATACAATATCATCGTTTTCTTCCCAGGCAGCTATTACTATGCTGCCTTCTTTATTTTCTTTTTCGAATATTCCATGAAGTATTGAATTTTCCACTATGGGCTGTAATACCAGCTTTGGAATCATGTATTCACCTATTTCATCAGGAACATCTACTATAAACTGTATTCTGTTTTCGAAACGCATATTTTGCAGTTTAACATAAAGCTCAACGTGATTAAGCTCTGTGGAGATAGGAATAGTGATTTCCTTTTTTGAAAGTGTAAGCTTATAAAACTTTGATAAGGTCTGAACAGCAAGAGAAACTTCATCCTGTTTACCGCTTTGAGCCAGCCAGTTAACCATATCCAGCATATTATATAGAAAATGTGGATTGATCTGTGCCTGGAGAGCCTGAACCTCTGAAAATTTCAGCTTTTCGGCGGCGGCTGTCTGCTGAGCCATAAGGACATTCATTCTGTCTACCATGGTATTATAGTTATATATCAGCTGTCCAATCTCATCCATATCATTTGTTTCGTTAAATTTTTCCGGCATTGAATCTCTGTGCTGATTCATTTTGTCTACAACAAGAGAAAGCCTTTTGGTAATGCTTGAAGATAAAGCAAAGGCTATGAGGTAGGCAATGATAGCGAATACAAGATAAAATACAAATGAATTAATTAATATCAGGTTACTTTTCTGTGAAAGATTTTCTGCTTTTATAACAGACAGAAGACGCCAGTCGGAATTGTTAATATTCTGATAACCTATATACAGATCTTTATCAAGAATTTTTGTCTCTATGAACTGAGATGGGTTACCGATGAAATCAGGTATATTTTCGTAGCGAACATAGTAGGTACCGCTTAATGCCGGATTAGAAGACGCTACTATGGAGTTCCTACTATTAATAATGTAATAAAGACTGTCGGTATATGTCATATTCTTAAAAAGGATATTTTCAAGATATTCAGTTGAAAAATATATAGCAACATAGCAGCTTGTATTATTATGTTCAAAAATATTTTTGAACCTGTAAATATAGGCTGCGGAATCATTTGAAGCGATTTCTTTTTTGTTAAGGTAGAAATCCGGACACAATAACGTAGTGGTATCCGGTTTTCCAGAAAAGATACCATGCCAGTAAGTAGTGGTAATGTTCATTTCAGGTTCAATGATTTTTGCTACCGCAGGATTGTTAAAGTCTTCAGGCCTGTAAACCTCATTTTTATCCGGGTCCATAGGTACGTATATTTTGATTGTGCTTATAAGATCTGAATCTAAGAGGGTATTTATATTATTATAAAAATTCCTTGCGGCCTCTGTGTTTTGGTTGGAAACTAAATATTGATAAACATTTCCGCTGTATGCGGCATCGCTTAGGTAAGAATTGAGTGTAATACTTTCCATGGCCTGATTAAGGCGATTGATAGTAGATTCCAAGGATACCTCAGTCTGGTTAAAGAGAGCATGCTCGGAATCAATTGTATTGGTAGCTATGACGCTTGAAAGTCTTCCATATAAAAAGGCGATTATTACAAGAGTAGGAATAAGCACGAGAAGAAGACAAATTAATCGTAATTTGTTTTTGAATTTCATATCATGCATAAAGAAATGCAGAAGGTTGTTTATTCTCATATCATATATCCTTATTCTGTGCTACTTTTATGGAATATTCGTCAAAATCATTTTTAAGTGTTATGACT
>JAZUFJ010000145.1:0-2663 GCA_045640645.1 Lachnospiraceae bacterium | reverse complement strand
TACTTCATCCCCTCAGATAAAAGCTCTGCTAGTAATACCTCGTGTATATTGTCTTTTATATTCCTTATCAGGAATGAAAGGTAATCCGTATATGTTCTTGCAAGGGCTGCTGGTGAAATATGTTCTGCAACCGGACCATTTAACAGGCTCTTAAGCATATCAACAGTTCTCTGTGGTGAAAGCTGTTCATTTACATATCCCAGATACATGATTTCATGAGCATAAATAATATTATATAAGCTGTCATAAATCTTATTTTCTATTGTCTCATTTACGTTCGTATATATAATCAGATTAGTAATCTTTTCTGCCAGTTTAAGCGCATACAGTTCCGGGTGAGCTTTCTCATTCTCCGTCATCAGCTCAAACTGCTCATCATCTACATCTTTGCATCCACAGGAATTTCTAATAACAAGCTGTGATTGCATAATAAGATTTTCAGGCTCGCTATCATCATCTAAAAACTTTATAACATTATATAAAGCTTTATAACCCGTAGAATAAGCGTTCTGTCTTATGGTAGTTAAAGGGGGATCCATAACGCTGGCCAGGTTCCAATCATCAAAGCCTGTAACAGCAAGACCTTCACCCTTTTCTATGTCTACACCTATCTTATATTGCATAGGGCTTACTCTAAGCCATTCCTGAGCTTCCTTTGTCATACTCTTAACAGCTTCCCTACGCCTTTTACATACTGTATATACTGCATTAGCCATTTGATCGTTTGAGCAGACAAAAGCCTCTATAAAAGGATTATGGTCAAATAAATACTCTACCTCCTGCTCTACGGACTGAGAGAAATCTCCTACTCGAATCATATCCTCGGTTATAGGAATATTATTTTCTGTTAGGACATCTACAAAAGCTCTTGCTCTGTCATCTGCCTCATCATTATCAATCGGTCCTCTTAGATGTACTAAATGCCTGTATCCATGATCCAAAACCAAATGTTCAACAATCTCTCTCATAGCTTTATAATTGTCAATCATTTGATATCTTGTCTTAGAATCATCCGAATAGTTCTCTAATACTATTTTAGGTATATCTACTATTTTATTGAAGAACTCTTCTTTTTCATTATCAGATAGAAATATTACTACCTCTCCATATGAAATTATCAGCGCATCAATATTAGATAACTGCACGTAATCATATATTGTAGTTACCTGATAATCATAGCTTGTTGCATGTTCAAAATAATCTCTGAAGAAATATCCAGATGGAGCTGATAAAAATAAAATAAGATTTATTCCCAGTTCCTGTGCTGCCTGTCTAATTCCACCAAGAATATTTATAGCATGTGGAGAATTGGCATTTCCTATCATAACACCAATTGTAATCTTCTTGTCACTCATTGCCGCCACCCTTAAATACGACTATTCTTTTGCATTTTTTAATGGACTAATTTTATAGGAAATAAGAATTTCTTCTTCCTTACAGATAGCCAAACTTCCATTTTTCAATCTCTCAAGTATACGTTCAGCATCTTCATATGAGCCAGCAGGAAATAGTAAAGCCAATTCTGTATCAGAATATCTGCATATAGCATCCCCACATCTTAAAGATCTTTTACAATATCCTGTCACAGCTTCCATAATATGCTCGCTCTCTATAGCGTCATATGGCCTTTCAGAAGCATTGCCCATCATCATTATTGCCAAAAACATGGTTTCTCCACCACGGGCCATAAGCCTTTTCTGCAGATGATAAATATCCTTAAATACACTATATTCGCACACGTATGCCGATTCTACTTCGTCTGATACTTCCATCTCATGCTGTGCATTATTCAAAGATTTCTCAAGCGCATCTCCGTATTCACGCATCTTTTCATATTTTTCAATCTTGTCCTCATCCTGCTTGCCTTTAAGCCTGTCCGCAGCAAGAGACACACCCATCTCAATCTTTTCATTCGAACCAATTATATTAAGAGCATCCTGACAGATTTCTATAATTCTTCCATCACTGCCCTCTTCCATTAATATGTCAGAGTATGCAATAATTACCTTAATATAAAGCTCTCTATAATATACAAATTTGGGTACTACCCAGTGCTCCGAACTTGAATCAACTAATAAGTTATTTTTATATAGTTTAATAGCTGCCTCAAGGCACTCCTTACGCTTCTGTATGCTTACTTCCTTATTTAACCCTATTAAAGCATATTCCTCAAATTCAAAAATATCTATCTTTACATCAAGGTTCTGATTCCACTGATAAGCGCCACGTTTTGAAATAATGGAATTATTAAGCTGTGATATACCTGATGCATCTATCATGGCTCTATAGCGATATAAAAGTGTTCTAAGAGCTGTTCCCGGATTGGAATAATCTTCTCCTGACCATAAAAGCTCAAATAATTCCTTATGTGTTATAATCTTGTCCTTATTTAATATTAAATATGATAAGAAAAGCTTTGTTTTTCTGGTATTGCTCAAATTCGTAAGAACCGGCTGGCCATCCATCTTTATTTCAAATCTGTTAAACAACGTAATATCTAACATATTACCTATTTTCCTCCATATCTAATTAATATAATACATACCCTTATAATATGTATTGTTAAGCTTACAAATATGCTTTTTAAGTATCGTTACCATAAAAAAAACCAGATTATACATACTGGTTCATTCCCTAATAATCATCCTTAAAGCACCTGCTTA
>JAZUFJ010000144.1:0-8012 GCA_045640645.1 Lachnospiraceae bacterium | reverse complement strand
TGTATATACTTTTATGAAATGCTGGACTCTTAATACATCACCTGCATCATGCTTAATCATTTCATTTAAGATATTCTGAATCATAATTATTGTAATCACTCCCTTTACATCATTACTTTTATTACTTTACTAATTTAAGTGCAATACATATAATCCACATATAAGCCATTGTCTTAGGGATCATAAGCATTCCTATTATAGGCTTTTTCTTTGCAAGGAGCACCACTGGCAGATAACAAGCAAAGCTAATAATGATTGCTATTGCCATTCCAATCTGATTTACTTTAATACAACCATATACTGAAATTATGCCTACTACAATAAAAGGTATATTTCTGATAATAGCCCACCTTGCATTTCCTTCTTTTTTGAACCAATTATTCTGAGGAAACAGACAGCAGATAATCCTTATAGCAGCAATAATCATTAGTACATAGTACATATATTCAAATGTATCTGTAATAACATCAGATGTGGGAAGCAACCTACATGCATAATAAAGAAGAATATAAAAAATGGTCATTGTAATCGAAGAAATAAGTAAACCAAGGCCTGCCCAGAATTCATATTTTTCAAATTTATCACAAAAAGCATTTATTATTCTAGGTACCAGATGAAATGAATCTCCTGAAGCCAATACCAATGTAAGAATACCTAATATAAGTTTATAATCTGTTCCTTTTGAACATATCACTATGCTTACTCCCGCAATACATCCGAACAGCAAATATATAATACAGAAAACCGCTTCACCTATTTGTGGCATTTTTGACTTTTGTTTCATTATTGCTCCTCATATCCCAAACTAGAATTAAAATAATCGCTGATTAATATGTGATTTCCCAATCACTTTTTCCGCTCTTTTCAAAAAATTCAATACTTCTTCTGTAATATCATATATGCACCCCAATATAATACTAAAACAGCGCATATACAATAGCTCAATATCTGCCCGATCAAAGTCATATCCAAAACAAATAAAACTAGACTACTGATTGCAGCGCCAATAATAAACAGATAGCCTGCCCATGACCAGGCTTTCATCCGGATATACCTGTTTCTTTCATCAGTATATTCAACGTCTATCTTTTCTTTGTAATCTGTATTTGAATGGTATTTAAGATTTTTATATATTTGCATAATACCTATTGCCAGCCATCCGCCACCTATTCCAGAATAAATCGGATTATTTATTACTCCTGCAATATCCAGGATCAGCAATGCAGCACCTACAACCACCCACATTATGCTAACCATTAGCTTTTTCTTATTGTAGTACATTTTATTCTTCCTCCTCAAAAATAAAAACTTCTTCTATCGTCATATCAAATAGCTTTGCAATCTTATATGCAAGCATAATAGACGGATTATAACGTCCATTTTCTAATGAACTTATCGTCTGTCTGGATACCCCCAGCATTTTGCCTAGTTCATCCTGTTTTATCCCTTTTCTATTCCTTATCTCTTCTATTCTGTTCTTCAATTTATGGCCTTTCTTACTTAATAATTTAAAAAAATAAAATTATTAACCTCTATTTTCTTACGTAAAGTTAGCTTTACATTATAATACTATTCCATATCACAAATGTCAAGTAAGCTTTACATCGTATTTCTTCTTTAACTCTCCTTTAAAACAGGCTATGGCAAGTAAACAGTTCAAATCTGTATATCTGGACAAGCTTCTTAGTATGCAATATCGAAAGTAAACCTTCGTACCCGAGCTTTTCCATTATCCACCGTTACTGTAACCTGCCCGCATTCATCTGTTCTAAAGGTCTTCGCTCCGATATTTGCTAGCCTGTCCAGGGCTTCCTTATGTGGATGACCGTATTGACTATGCTTTCCTACCGATATCGTCGCTATTTCTGGCCTTGCGGCATCCAGTAATATCATTGATGATGAGTACTTACTTCCATGATGTGCCACCTTCAAAAAATCTGCCTTTTTGAGCTTATCTACAAGTATAGGCTCCATGGCAGATGATACATCTCCCATAAAGTACGCTCTGAATCCGTTTTTATGTTCCAGCGAAAGTACAAGAGAATTATCATTTGTATCTCTTACCATATATTCAGAATTTTTGTCATCAGGTGACAAACAGGTTATATGCATATTTTTGTACCTTATCTCATCACCAGCCCTCATGTATACCACTGGAATACCTTTCTTTTTTGCCAATTGTGTTACAGATATATAATTTTCATCTCCTCCATTCTGCTGTTCAGCAGAAAAAGGTATTAACAGTTTCCCAATATCTATCTGATTATACTTATCCTCCAAAAGTTCTATCACTCCGTTAACATGATCGGTATCAAGATGCGAAATAAAAACATAATCCAGCCTGCCCACACCATTTGCCTTCAAGCATGGTATTATCCTGTATTTTCCTACCTCTTTTATGTCTGTACTTCCCCCATCTACCAGCATGGTCGGGCTATCTTTTCCATATATCAGCGTACTGTCACCCTGCCCTACGCAAAGAGCCTTTATCTCAACCTGACTTTTGGGCCTGTATCCTAGGGCAATCACATTAACCATTATCAATCCCGCTATTAATAAAAGTTTAGTAGTTTTAAACCTTTTATTTCTAATATTCTCTACGTTTCCCTTTTTATCGTTAATGTTCCATTTATCTGCCTTATCCAAGCTATTTTTTATTAATAAAGCAACACCAATCACACAGTAATAAGCATAGCAATTTATAAGCCCCGGTTTTCCTATTATCCACATATTTCCCTTCATTCCAGAAAACATTTCTGCCAGATATTCATACATGTTCAAAATAGCAATCACTATTTTCGTGATTATGCTGACAATTCCATTTATTATTCCTGCATACCCTATAAACAGAAGCATTATACAAAGCAGTAATAAAATGGTCATAAAGGGTACAATAACGAGATTGAGAAATATTCCATATAATGGGGCACAGTAATAATTGTATGCGACAATTGGTAATGTAGTAATTTGAATAGATATGCTCACGCAAAGACTTTTTAATACTTTTTCTATCAGGGATAATAGATGCTCATATATATTTATACTTAATGAATTTTCCTTTCTCTGCTCCTGCTGCCTAGATCCGGCAACCATCCTATAAGGAGTAAATTTATCAACAATATATTCCACTCCATCATTAAGCATCGGATATATTAGTCCCATTCCAGCAATAGCTCCAAATGAAAGAAGAAAAGCAGTATCATAAATTTTAATAGGATCACTAACAATAATCAGTATAGCTGAAAAAGCTGCAGCACTTAGCAGATCATATGTCCTCCCTATATTTTTAGCTACTATTCCCATCAAAAACATAATCAGAGCCCTGACAGTAGAAATGTTCATTCCTGTCATTACTCCGTACATAATTATCATCAAGGAAGAAATAGCTGATGCAGGAAATATCGCTATCCCAAGCTTTGCTAATACTGAATATATCATCATGCCAAGGGTAGCTATATGCAGGCCTGAAAGACTTAAAATATGAGATATTCCTGCCCCTTGATAAAGTTCCTTTACATCACTTTCAAGTTCCGTTTTATCCCCCAGTAAAAGAGCCTTTATTACTCCTCTCTTTTCCTCATCTTCACATAGCTTATCGATAATCCTTTCGCTTTTTTCCCTTATAACAAAAAGCTCATTCTTTATTATTTCATAATCATCCGATATCGCTATTATTTGGGCTTTTTTCAGGCATCCATCATATCCATTGATATAATAATATTTTCTTTTATTAAACTGGCCTTCGTTCTCTGCTACCTCAAATTTTTCATATTTTCCTTCAGCTAAAAGGGTAGAACCTATTTTTATATTTTGATATTGGGATTCATCTGACAGATACAGGATCATGCTGTAATGCCCCTGTTTTGTCTGATCAGCCTTGTTTCTCACAAAGTCTGTCTGATTTGATTGTTCTGTGATAAGAATCTGGTATTTGACCTTATTTAAATATATTATAAAGCTCTTATTCTTAATTTCTTTCTTTTCTACTATCCCTTCTATTTTCATCTGAATACCGCTCTCAAGCTGTGGAAAGCTGTCATAATCATCCGGGATAGAATAAAATAGCTGCAATAAAATATGCATAAGTAGCAGAAAACCGACTGCCAATAGGCACATCGGTCTTCTAATATACAAATAAATATCCTCCTACATTCCTGCACCGGCTCCAATAGTTTCCTGGGTAGGAATATGGTAATCAAGTTCACTAATCTGTCCACCAATTGTCTCGGTCAGCTCCTTCAATACTGTATCAGGATCTTCTCCTGACCATACTCTGGTAAATGCTATTTCCAGCTGTACCCAATAGTTACTTGCCTCTATCATCTTTGGCAAAGATACGCTTTTTTCATATTCAGCCATAATATGATCTATCTCTTCATTATCGTTCTGAATAGTTTTTCTACAAGCTATTTTACCAGCTTTCTTATATAGATCCTGGGCCTTATCATAGGTCAAATATTTTGCAAATTCATTAGCAAGCTGCTTATTGTCGGAATATCCGTTAACTGCTACAGCGCTTGTTACTGACAGACCTCTCGCTTTAAGCAATGATGATATATCCGGAAGAACTGCTACGCCATATTCATATTCAAATTCCCCGGCTTTTTTCTTTTCATCTATCTTTGCCACGGCATCGGTAGTAGCTACAGTAAATACCGTCTTGCCATCCATGAATTCATTTAGGATAGAATCATAGGATACTTCCTTCGCATCAATAGAGAAAAAGTTGTTAAGTCCCTGATATACGTTTAAGCAATCAACCGCCTGCTGGTTATAGATATTAAAAATGGTATTATCGTCACCATTTTCTCCGCCTACATTTACATAGTTTCCTATAAAGAAATAATTATAAAAAATATCTGAAACGTCCCATTTAAATACCGCTTCAACCTTGTCTGGAGCGTCATAATTATTGGCAAACGTAAGGATGTCATCAATCGTCGACGGTATCATTGTTGCCAATCTTTCCAACACCTCTGGTTCTACCTTTGCATCCTCCTCACCCATTGGTATCTCTTCATTTTCTCCAAAGGCAGCTTCATCAAGACCTTCTACTGTCTCAGCATCTTCGCTATTATCTGGGTTCTGCTGTTCTCTGGCTTCCTTTTTGCTTTCCTCGTTCAGCTTTTCCTCGTCTATCATAGCCTCAGCTGCCAGACCTTCAGCCCTGTCTTCTTCTATCTCTATCCTTTCCTTAGCCATGTTAGCCATATAGGTCTTATTATATAAGAAAAAATTTGTCTCATAATATAAAGGATAGGCCACATACTGATCATGAAAGCTTACCGCTCTAAGAGCTGTCATAGGATAATTGTATGGCACCAGTACTTGATCCTGATCTTCAACTGGCTCTGCAAGGCCTGAATAATAAGCCTTCATCAGGTTATCATGCGTCGTCACATAAAGATCTGGTGTTTCATAGATTTCATCAGTATCTGGTATAGTTTCACCCTCATATACTGAAGCTGTATTTATCTGCTCAAGAAACTGTACCCCTGAAATAAGCTTTGGAATGACACGGTTCTTTGTTTCAGCCTGGAAGGAAAGCGCCGCTGTCGTTATGTACTCAGTTAAAGCGTCATCTGTATACCATATCACCAGTGTATCATCAGCCTTCTCGCTCTGACTGGACGTACCTATAACCTCAGCTATCCCTGCCATCTCGGCCACTTCAGCTTCATCTTTACCACTTATAAAAGTTTTTAACGCATCTTCCCTTACGGTAAATATCATATATGCTGTAAGCAGAATCAGACACAGTATAGAAAACCACTTTTTCATCTTTACTCCATAAATGATTTTTCAAGCAATACAAGCATATCATCTACATCTTTCTTTGTAATAATCAAAGGTGGAAGTAAACGTAATACATTTGCTCCTGCTGTTATAACTATGAGACCATTTTCATGAGCCTTTTTACATACCTCAGCTGCAGTTTTAATATCCTGATTAAATACTATTCCCTGCATCAGGCCCTTTCCACGTCTTCCTGTTAAGAAATCATATTTTGCTACTAATTCATCAAGCTTTTCCTCAAGATAAGGAGCTATAGTGTTAACATTATCAAGGATCTTATCCTCTTCAAAAATATCCAGAACAGTACTGATCGCTCTTGTAGCAAATGGATTACCACCATAGGTTGTTCCATGATCTCCCGGTACAAGAGAGTTTTCTGCTACCTTCTCAGTCATCATAAATGCTCCTACCGGCACACCGCATCCTACTGCCTTTGCAGTAAGTACAATATCAGGCTTTACATTATAATGCTGATAAGCAAACATTTTTCCCGTTCTTCCCATTCCACACTGGATTTCATCAAGAATCAGTAAAATATCGTTCTCATCACATATCTTTCTTACTTCATGGATAAAATCTTCCTCTGCAGGATAGATTCCACCCTCTCCCTGAAGGGTTTCCATGATAATAGCACAGGTCTTGTCATTAACAAGTGCCTTAACGCTATCTATATTATTAAATTCTGCAAATTTGATATTTCCTATCATTGGCTGGAATGCTTCTCTGTATTTAGGATTACCAGTTACAGATAACGCTCCCATTGTACGTCCATGGAAAGAATGCTCCATAGCTATTATCTCATGATCTGTATTTCCATCCTTAAGATAAGCATATTTTCTAGCAGATTTAATAGCGCCTTCAACAGCCTCAGCTCCACTATTAGTAAAGAATACTCTGTCCATACCAGCTGCCTTTGTAAGCTTCTTTGCTGCTTCAATAGCTGGTACAGAATAATAATAATTAGATGTATGAGTAAGCTTATCTATCTGATCCTTAAGAGCATCTGTATATTTTTTATTTCCATATCCAAGGGCATATACAGCTATTCCTGCACAGAAATCCAAATATTCTTTTCCTGAGTAATCATAAAGATGTACTCCCTCTCCCTTTTCAAAGACTATCTGATAACGATTATAAGTATGAAGAAGAGCCTTTTCACCTTCTTCTATATATTGCTCCATTGTCATTTTAAGTTCTCCTTTTCCTCATCAGCGAAAAACATTGTTCCGATTCCTTTATTAGTGAACACCTCAAGAAGAAGACTATGTGCCTTTCTTCCATCAAGGATATGTACACGGTTAACACCGTTCTTTATAGCATCTGTACAGTTATTAAGCTTAGGAAGCATTCCTCCACCTATATGTCCGTCCTCGATAAGCTTGTCTACTTCTGAAACTGTAAGTCTTGATATAAAGGTATCCTTGTCATTAGGATCCATATATACTCCCTCAACGTCTGTAAGGAAAGCAAGCTTGTCAGCATGCATTGCCTTTGCTATAGCGCAGGCAGCGTCATCAGCATTAATATTATAGGATTCGAAATCATCTCCGATTCCAATTGGTGCAATAATAGGAAGAAAATCCTTTTCAAGAAGATCCTCAAGAATCTTTGTGTTTACTTCCTTTACCTCTCCTACAAAACCTATATCTTCACCGTTTGAATACTTCTTATCTACCTTTAACAAAGCTCCATCTTTTCCAGATATACCAATTGCCTGTACACCAAGCTTTTCAACCATAGTTACAAGAGATTTGTTAACCTTATTAAGTACCATTTCAGCGATTTCCATTGTTTCAGCATCTGTTACTCTCAGACCATTTACAAATCTGGCTTCTTTACCAGATTTTTCTACCCATTTACTGATTTCCTTACCACCACCATGTACTACAATAGGCTTGAAACCAACCAGCTTCAAAAGGGTAACGTCCTTTATTACGTTCATCTTAAGCTCTTCATCTGTCATGGCAGATCCACCATACTTTACTACGATAACCTTTCGATTGAACTGCTGAATATAAGGCAATGCCTCTATTAAAACCTCTGCTTTCTGTAAATACTTTTCTTTGTACATTTCATTAGTAACGCTCATTTTTCTCTTCCTCTTCTGCTAATGTTTTATCATCTGTTCAGGCTTTGCTAAAGCCTATATATCTTAAGATATAAACCTTTTAACTTCTGTAATCCGCGTTAATCTTAACATAATCATATGTCAGATC
>JAZUFJ010000143.1:0-3375 GCA_045640645.1 Lachnospiraceae bacterium | reverse complement strand
TCTCTATGAGGCATGCGATGGTTATGGAGATGCAAAAAGAGAACTTCAAAGAAGGAAAGATGAAGGCGCTAGTGAGATGGATATAGAAAGCCAAGAAAATGTAGTAGCTAACGCATATCAAAGAGAAATGCAGGCTCAGAGAGCTTATGATGCAGCGGTAGAGGCTCAGGCTAATGCAAATAGACAGACCATAAATAATCTTACTATGGCCGAAGAAAAATATGATACCACTACTATCTCAGCGGGGACAACAACAGAAGATCTTAGAAGAAAGCTTGAGGAATATCAGGACAATCTTGATGGTTATGTTATTACAGCGCCTATAGATGGTATAGTTACCAGCGTAAAAGTAGAGGAAGGAAATGGTTTTTCTGGCGGTGAGGTTATGGTTATCCAGAATACCGATATGTATAAGATAAAATCACAGATTGATGAATATGATATTCCGGATATTAAGGTTGGACAGAAGGTTGTTATAAAAACTGATGCGACAAGAGATAAAGAGCTTGAAGGTGTAGTATCTTTTATTTCTCCAACATCTTCAGCAGCTTCTACGTCTTCATCTTCAGCACAGAGCAGTAGTGGATCTTCAGCGACATATGCTGTAGAGATTGATATTATTACAAAAGATGAACGTCTTATGATAGGTATGTCAGCTAAGTTAAATATTATTGTTGATCAGGTCAGCAATGTTCTTACAGTTCCATATGATGCTATTGTAGAGGATTTTAATGGTGTCAGCACAGTATGTGTAGTGGAGAACGCAAAGGAAATGGGATATACAAGCGTAGACGAAGACGAGATATTACCAGATGGAATGGATGTGGAGAACGTGGAAAAGAATAGCGAAATTCCTCACAGTGCAGACTTTGTCAGCGAAACTACTACAGCAGAAGAAAATATTGAGAAGATTAAAAATAGTAAAAACAGCAAGCGTGAACAGGAAACTGTAGTAGGTAAGATAAAGGCATTATTTGCTAAAGACGAAGCTGAAGATGAGATGCCAGTTCCAAAGCAGCATAATGTTACAGTTCAGATAGGTGCTGAAGGAGATTACTATACACAGGTTATATCTAATGAGCTTAAAGAGGGTATGACTGTTCTTATACAGAATGAAGAGGAAGAAAGCTTTAATTTCCCAGGATTTGGACCAAGATTTTAGGAGTATAGATGATGGAAGAAAGAGCAGTAATCGATATGCATAATATCGTAAAACGCTTTTTTATAGGACAACCAAATGAACTTGAGGTTCTGCATGGAATAGATTTGCAGGTATACAAAGGAGAATTTGTTTCAATTGTAGGCCAGTCAGGATCAGGAAAATCAACGCTTATGAACGTTATAGGAGCACTTGATCGGCCAACAGGAGGACAGTATACTCTTGATGGGGTAGATATGTTCAAGGCAAAGGATAAGGACTTGTCTGCTATAAGATGTTTAAAAATAGGCTTTGTTTTTCAGACCTATAATCTGGTAGCGAGAACTAGCGCTCTTAAGAATGTAGAGCTTCCTATGCTTTATGCAGGAGTAAGCGCATCTAAGAGAAGAGAACGTGCAAGAGAGCTTCTTAAGATGGTCGAAATGGAAGAACGTATGAAACATACTCCTGATGAACTGTCTGGAGGTCAGAAGCAGCGTGTAGCTATCGCACGAGCTATGGCAAACGATCCTTCATTGATACTTGCAGATGAGCCTACAGGAGCTCTTGATTCCGGTACGGGACGTTTGATTATGGATATTTTCCATAAGCTTAATAAGGAACAGGGTAAGACTATTGTGCTTATCACTCATTCCAACGAACTGGCTGAGGAAACAGGACGAATATTAACTTTAAAAGATGGTCTTATAGTTGATAACAGGAAAGGAAGTGGCAAGCGTGCTTTTTCTTGAAAATGTATTTATGGCCTTTGGTGCTTTACTTTCCAACAAAATGAGATCTCTACTGACCATGTTAGGTATCATTATTGGTATCGGATCTGTTATAGCTATAGTAACTGTAGGTAATTCGCTTACAAATTCTATTAGCTCATCTATGGCATCAATGGGAGCTAATAATATTACAGTTGGTCTTCAGGAGAAAACAAAAGAGGACGAGGTCTCAGATGATGGAATGGTCTTTCGTGGATGGGATAAAATGAAACAACCTACGGAAGAAGATTATTTGACGGATGAAATGATAGAGGATTTGTTAGCAACATATCCTGCTGAGATAAGTGGTGTTTCTATTATTCTTTCGGCTGGAACCGGAAGTGTTAAGGTGGCATCTAATACTACAAATGTATATTTGTCAGGAGTGAACAAAGACCAGCTTGAGTCTGAAGATTTGGAGATACTGGCTGGAAATAGCCTTACTTCTAAAGCCTTTGAGGGTGGAAAGGGAGTAGCTTTAGTATCAGATTATTTTGTAGATAATCTTTTTGGTGGAAACACAAAGGCAGCTATTGGAAAGCAAATAGAGGTTACTATAGGGAAAAATTTCTATGAATATACTATAGCTGGCGTATATAAATATGAAGCATCACAGTATTCTTCAAGCTCTAAGAAAAATACTGTTACAAATATGTTTGTACCGCTAAAAAATCTTCAAAGAAAGACCCACAATAATAAGGGGTACCAGCAGGTTACAGTTGTTGTTAACAGTGGAGTCAGTCCGGATGATTTTATGCCAAAGATTAAAAAACATTTTGATAAGTGGTATAGAAACAATGATGATTTTGAAATTAGTACCTTTTCAATGGCTTCAATGGTATCATCATTCACGGATATGATGTCTACTGTATCTCTGGCTATTTCTGTTATAGCGGGTATATCACTTTTAGTAGGTGGTATTGGAGTAATGAACATTATGCTGGTATCAATTTCTGAGAGAACCAAAGAGATAGGTACCAGAAAGGCATTAGGAGCTACAAACAATTCTATCAGGACACAGTTTATTGTAGAAGCTATGGTTCTATGTCTTGTGGGTGGCGTAATAGGTATAGTTTTAGGTCTGCTAGGAGGTTATGGAGGAGCTAAGCTTCTTGGATATGAGGGAAGCGCATCTGTAACAAGTATAATAGTATCTCTGATATTTTCGCTTGTTATTGGAGTGTTCTTCGGATACTATCCTGCAAATAAGGCAGCAAAGATGAATCCTATAGATGCTCTTAGATATGAATAGAATAGATTAATTAAAGCCGTAGCCTGTTATACTACGGCTTTATGTTTTTATCGATTATTCAGCAGACAGCTGATGTGTCACGCCCATAAGCTAATAGTGTATATTTAAATAGAAATTACTAAACAGGAGCGAAAACTTATGAAAACTATTTTACAGCATGATGAAAGAGACTGTGCGGCTGCATGTCTTACAATGATAGCAGATTATTACGGACT
>JAZUFJ010000142.1:0-4796 GCA_045640645.1 Lachnospiraceae bacterium | reverse complement strand
TACAGCATCCTGTAAGCCCCACTTCTCAGCGATTTCCATAAACTTACCATCTGCTGCCATTTCATCAAGAGTAGCCTGAACCTGATCTCTAAGCTCTGTATTACCCTTTAAGAAACCAACACCATACTGTTCAGCAAGAAGCTCCTGATCAAGAATAACAAATGCATCACCTCTTGCAGCGATCTGATAATTAGCAACTCCGATATCAAGCGCTACAGCATCAACTGCACCAGCTTCCATGTTCATGAATGCTGTATTGTAATCTGGAACTACTGTAAGCTCTGCAAATGAAGCAAGAAGGTCTGCTGCATCTTCAGCGTTAAGAGCTTCAAGAGCTGATGAATCAGCCTGTGTACAAACGATCTTTCCTGCAAGATCATCATATGAAGCAATACCTGAATCCTTACCAACTACGATAACCTGGCTGTTATCTACATAAGGAGTTGTCCACTCATAGCTGTCTAATCTGTCTTCACTCATTGTGAAACCGTTCCAGATACAATCAATAGTACCTGATGAAAGCTCCATATCCTTTGCATCCCACTGAATTGGCTGATATACTACTTCCCAACCATTTCTGTCACATACTTCCTTTGCAAGGTCAAGGTCAAATCCAACATACTCTCCGTTTTCATCCTGATATCCATAAGGTGGGAAATCAGCGTCAAAACCTACTGTAAATGTTGTTCTCTCAGCGCTTTCTGCTGCTGGAGCTGCTTCCTCTGTTGCAGCTGCTTCTGCAGGTGCTGCTGCTGGAGCTGTAGCTACTGGAACTGCACATGCGCTAAGTGCACAAACAGCCATAGCCATTGAAAGTAAAACTGCTAATTTTTTCTTCATAATTATAATCCTCCTTTTTATATGAACATTTCATAAGCAACACCTTAAAAACACGTGATTGCTCTTTATGCTCATGGCTTTAATTATAGCAATGCTTTAACATAGCATGCAATTAGTATAGTAGCACGCTAAAGTATTATGCGCAAGGAATTTCAAGCAGTAAATCGCAATTTCATATGATATATAAGCATAAAATGGAGCCTCAGCACCACGATATGCGCATATTGTTTAGGATTGTGGAAGTGCGAAGCACGAAGCAATCCGTCATATCATCATTTTATGAAATAAAAAATCATTCATACTGCTCTACTATTGCCAGTATTTCCTTAGCAAATTTAGGATAATCATGGATAATCTGCTCTACCTCTTTTTTAGAGTCTTCTAAGTTAAACAGATTAAAATCGATGCCTTTTCTAAGACGCTGCCTTTGGATAATAAGATTATGCCTCATATCTGTAAGAGCTTCGTCATAGATAAGTAAATTAGGCTGGTACACCCATGCTGTAGGTTCCTTTATATGATATCTGGAAAGCAGCTTATGCAATCCCATTCTAGCTGCTTCCATTTCAAGTGCCACCTCTTCACTGTGATTCCTTGCAGATTTTTCTTCAACAAACTTTTCCCACATATAATTAAGCTCGTAATAATTGTTAACCTGATATTTGGAATACTGATAATCCAGAAGATTGGTAACGTTTACGTACTTAACCTTCGCAGAATTTTGCAGAGATATAGCACGGTTAAGCTGCCTGTCTGCCTTCTCAAAGTTGTCTATAGCCGCCCGATAGTTAACAAATATTCCTGTTAGGGCGATAGCTGTAACACCTATAACGATATAATATCCCATGAGAACATCATATCTTAAGCTAACCTGCAAAATAGCCAGCAGGATTATTCCTGTAAAAGCTGCAAAAGCAACAATAGCCGCAAAGGTTTTTGAATTTCTTGCTTTCTTTTTGCTTTCTTTTTTAAGATATGCCAGACTGCCCTTCTCGCCTTCCAAAAGATTAAGATCTCTTCGTACCGCCATCTGGAAATCTTCATTTTTCTTGATTTCCTTAAGGACGTGAGGCATCTCTCCCTCTAAGCGTTCCATTTCTCTATACTGTGTTTCGGTTATCTTTGACACAGGTCTTCTATAAGAGGATTCCCTCTCTTCTATTGCAACGATTTTCTCAGCACGCTTCTTTATATCATCTCTGTCAGACTGTGGCATAGAGGCAATTTCCTCAAGATCTGAAAGCTTATCAGTCACTCGCCTGTATTCTTCCTTTTGTTTTTCCACTTCATCAGAAGCCGCCTTCATTTTATCACAGCAAGACCTTACAAAAAGCTCACGCTCTTTGTAATCCAGTATATTTATCTCACCACTCCTGCTGGCAGAGCTCTTTAGAACCTCCTGCATAGATTCGGAGCTTTCACCCTCTAAAACACTCATGGAGAAATCAGATTCATCATATTCTTCTTCGTATTCTTCTTCAAAGCCTAGCTTTTTTTCAAGAAATTTTACTAATCTTAAGTCCTTTAAACTCATGCTTCACCTCTTGCCTCAAAACACCATGTCACATCTGCCTGATTGCCCTCGTATTATGATTGCTTCGTTCCCCTGGCTATCATATTCTTACGATATTCCTGCTTCCATTCGTTCAGTGTGGTATCAACAAGCTTGTAATAACCTGAAATCTTCCCCTTTTGTTTAAGCTCCTTTATTTCCTCATATCTTTCTATATATGGAGTATTAGAAGCCTTCGCCTGAGCCTTATTCATTCTGTCCTCAGCCTCTTCAACTATATCCTCCTCATATCCAAAACGTAAAAGTAATCTCTCGTACTGCTCCCGTCTCATAGTAAGGCGAAGCGCCATAAGATATTGTATCCTGCTCTCTCTTTCATGTCCTATTTCATAGGCCTGTTTATAATAGGAAGCTGCCTTTTCAAATAGGAACAATCGCGCATATGCAGTTCCTATATTATGCAGAATAGCCGAGTACAGATCAGGCTCTTCTTTTTTATCAACATTATGTAAAACATACAGATATTCATCAATAGCAAGAGTATACTTCTGGGAATTAAGCATATTATCGCCTCTTGCCTTACGTTTTCTGGCATATCCCAGGCCCGCATTATCCAGCAAAATCTGCTTAATCTTCCTAACCTCTTCTTCATCGCAGTATGCTATCTCATTGAGTATTACTGCAACAAAATCACTGAGACTCTTTTTAGCAGATATAATCAGTCTTAAGCGCTCTGCCAGATCTTCCATATTAAGCTGTTTTTCAAGGTAATCACACAGCTTATCATCCATAAGATCAGAATCTAAAACAAAAGCATTAGTATAAAGGCTATAGCAAAGCTCCTCGATGGAATAAATGTTCACACCGAGGCTGACAATGTAATATGGAGTTGTAGCTATAATTCCTGAACACAATGTAAGATTTGCCATTTTACACCTACTATACTATCTCTAATAGCTTCTCCCAGCTTCTGCCACTTGACGGAAATATCTCGCCAAAACCTAAATCTTTTACGTCTATCTTTATTTTTGTTTCTGTCTCAAATTTTATATTTATTCTTAACCTGGTAGTCCTGTTAGGTCTTGCAGGCAATCCCACCAGCTCCATTTTTATCTCTTCAACGCCCTTACCATCAAGGGGTGTTATAATGAAGACTACTTCCTTGCCCTCTTCCAAAATGCAGTCCATATAAGCCCCTGTATCATACCAGTTATCTCCTGCATCTGCTAAAGCAAAATACTCTTCTGTACCAAATTTATTAAGCTTTATTCCAAGGTTGAACTTCAGCTTATCCTTTCCCAGGAAAACATAGCCCTTACTAAGCTCTGATGGTATCAGCTTATCCTTTGCACAATAACATGCTCCTTTGGAATATAGATTCTTTCCCTGAAATACTCTTTTGCCCATACAAAGATATTTAATAGTATTCTTGCACCAGGGTTTATTAAATTCATCTCCAATTAGGAAAACCGTACTAATAGCCTTTGCAGAGCACAGCTTATGAGCACATTTTACTACAGCCTCGTCTAAAGCCTCTGCTTTTGATTCGTCGCTTCCATCCCCTATCATTAATGATGGTGTTAATAATTCATGAAATTCATGCTTATCAACAAAGGATACCACTGGTGTAGTCCTTCTGTTCATCCACATTTCATACGCCCTGAGATAAGCATCAGAATAATCAAAAACCATTACCTCATGCTCCCATATATCCTTAGGCTGATGAAGAATATAATAGAAGGAGCTTTCTTCATATGTCTGGAAATAAATACGTTTACGTTCAACCGGCAAAGCCTCTGCTATTCTCTCTAAAACCTCTATGGTCCTTCCTTCTAAAGAGTCTACTGTAAAGACTAAAGCATCTACCTGATCCGGTGATGTCAAAAGAGCTAGCAGATTAAGGGTACGCCTAACAAATAAGATAAGTAAATCCACACAATCATAGGCTTCTCCCTCAAGCTCTATTTTTGCCCCACTACGGGCAAAGCTTAGAAGCTTACCTACTCTGGTACCTTCTCCCTTTGCTATGACTCTTTCTGCCTCATTACCATAATACCACTGGCTAACCTCTTTCCTCTTGCAAAGGACAGTAGGAATACCAAATTTCTCGTCATCTGTATCTGCTATAAGGGTTTCTGGCACATTTCTGTTTACTTCAAAATAGCTAATCTGCGATACCTGATCATTTAGGTCATAACCTATAACAAATCTCGGCTTTTCAGTCTCTTTGATAAGTATCAAAACGCGTCCCTCCCTTTTTTCTAAATGTTTTACATACATGATATAACGGATTGTGTCCAAGGTCATATTTCCACTTATATGCAAGCATGACGTGGAAAATGACTTTTGACACTTATATCACAGTAAATATATTCGCCGTGAAATCATCTGCCTCTACATACTCTTCCATAAGCTTTAATAGAGTATCATTGTCCTGTAGTGT
>JAZUFJ010000141.1:0-5193 GCA_045640645.1 Lachnospiraceae bacterium | reverse complement strand
GGCAGCTACTCTTTTGGATATTAAATCAAAGATGTTATTGCCAAAAGAGGTAAATGAGGAAGGCGAAGAAGAAGATCCAAGAGCTGAGCTTGTTGAAAAGCTTATTGAGTATAAGATGTATAAATATATGTCTTTTGAGCTTAAGGACCGTCAGGTAGATGCTGTTAAGACATTGTTTAAAGCCCCATCTATTCCGGAAGAGGTTCTAAGCTATGTTCCGCCGGTTGACTATGAAAAGCTGGTAGGCGATATGGATCTTAGTAAGCTTAACAGTATATTTAAAGAGGTATTAAAACGTCAGGTTGATAAAATTGACCCTGTGAGAAGCCATTTTGGAAAGATTGAAAAGGATGAGGTCAACATAGAGCAGAAGACAGAATTTATTGAAGCTTATGTCAGATTCCATAAGAAGTTCAGTTTTAGGGAGCTTTTGGAAAAGCAGACCTCTAAAATGGATATAGTTGTTACATTTTTGGTTATGCTGGAAATGATTAAAACAGGAAAAATAGTTATATCACAGGATGCTTTATTTGATGATATACAGATTACATCCCAGGTGGCATGATTATAACTATTTTAGCCAGTTGTCCCATTTGATTTATATGTTTGAAACAGGAGAGTTATTTTGACTGATAATACAGATAAGATTAAAATTGATAATCCTAAGGCAGTAATAGAAGCTATTCTTTTCTCTATGGGTGATTCTGTAGAGATAAAAAAGATAGCTGAAATAATAGATATGAGCGCTGATGATACTTTGATGCTTGTAAGAGAGATGAAGGAAGAGCTTGATGATGATGTTAACAGAGGCGTTACCATCATGGAGCTGGAAGATTCTGTTCAAATGTGTTCCAAATCCAACATGTATGATCATCTTATCAAGATAGCCACAGCGCCTAAGAATTACCATCTGACAGATACTGTTCTGGAAACTCTGGCCATAGTCGCTTACAAACAGCCGGTTACAAGATTGGAAATAGAAAAAATAAGAGGTGTAAGCTGTGACCACGCTGTTAACAGACTGCTGGAGCTTAATCTGATTATGGAGCTGGGAAGATTAGATGCACCGGGAAGACCCCTTTTATTTGGTACAACAGAACAGTTTTTAAGAAGCTTTGGCGTGAAATCACTTGATGAATTACCTAATATTTCACCGGAACGACTGGAAGAATTTAAAAAGGAAGCATCAGAGGAAATTCAGGTTAATCTGGATGTTTAAAACACTTGCAGAAAGCATACATTGTGAATTTATACAAGAATCTCCTAACGGAGATTCTTTTTTGTTGTAAAAAAGTAGAAAGAATAAAAATTAGCTATTCAAAGGGTAAAGAATATGCTATAATTTTCAAAGTGCGTAACTTTGTGCACGTAAACTGTTTAATAAATATTATTAATATAAACATGGAGGGCAAAACGGAATGAGTAATACTTCTCAAGCGAGTGTAAGAATTAATTCTTTACTCGATGAAAACAGTTTTGTTGAAATCGGTGGTATGATTACAGCAAGAGCTACTGATTTCAATATGGACCCTAAAGCTACACCTTCAGATGGTGTTGTTACGGGTTATGGCCTGATTGATGGAAGCTTGGTTTATGTATATAGCCAGGATGCTTCTGTTATGGGCGGTTCCATCGGTGAGATGCATGCAAAGAAAATCGTTGCTTTGTATGATCTTGCATTAAAGATGGGTGCACCTGTTATTGGAATGATTGATTGTGCAGGTTTAAGATTACAGGAAGCAACAGATGCTTTAAATGCTTTTGGTACAATTTATCAGAAACAGGCAATGGCAAGCGGAGTAATTCCACAGATCACAGCTATCTTTGGTAACTGCGGTGGTGGTCTTGCATTATTCCCTAAGATGACAGATTTCACATTTATGGCTGAAAAGGCAAAATTATTTGTTAATTCTCCAAATGCATTATGTGAAAACTATGAAGAAAAGCTTAACACAGCATCAGCTGCTTTCCAGGCTAAAGAAGCTGGTATGGTAGATGTTGTAGCTTCAGAAGATGAAATCTTTGCTCAGATCAGACAGCTTGTAGCTATCTTACCTGAGAACAATGAAGAAAATGGCGCATTTGATGAGTGTACAGATGATCTTAACAGAGTATGTGCTGATCTTGCTAACTGTGCCGGAGATACATCAATCGCTCTTTCTCAGATCGCTGATAATGGTATCTATGTAGAGATGAAAGCAGATTATGCTAAAGAAATGACTACAGGATTCATTAAATTAAATGGTGTTACAGTTGGTGCAGTAGCTAACCGTACAGAAGTTTATGATGCAGAAGGAAAGATCGCTGAGAAATTTGATGCAGTTCTTACTCCTAACGGATGTGAAAAGGCTGCTTCATTTATTAATTTCTGTGATGCATTTGATATCCCAGTTCTTTCACTTACAAACGTTAAGGGCTTCGCAGCTTGTGTTGAATGTGAAAAGAAGATTGCAGCTGCAGCAGCTAAGCTTACATATGCTTTTGCAAATGCTACAGTTCCAAAGGTTAATGTTATTGTTGGTAGCGCATTCGGAAGCGCTTATTCAGTAATGAATTCAAAGGCTCTTGGATGTGATTTGACTATTGCCTGGGAAGATGCAGCTATCGGAATGATGGATGCAGATCTTGCTGCAAAGATTATTGCAAATGGTCAGGATACAAAAGAAGTAGCTGCTTCATATAAAGAACTTCAGAATTCTGTTGTTTCAGCTGCTAGAAGAGGATATGTTGATCAGATTATCGCTCCAGTAGATACAAGAAAGTATCTTGTTGGCGCATTTGAAATGCTTTTTACAAAGAGAGAGGATCGTCCAGCAAAGAAACATGGAACAGTCTAGAAAGGGTATGGTGACACGTAATATGAAGAAAATCAGATTACTTTTATGTGCTATGGCCACTCTTCTTTGTATGACTGGATGTACTATCATGCCTGAGAAAGCACCTGTTGATGCTGACAAGGCACAGATGGCAGAGAGCATTTCTTATATGATCATTTCACAGTTATATGCACAGACAGCTGTTGAAGAAAACAAAGAAATGTTGCTTAATGTACAGCCAGAAGAATTTGAGAAGCAGTTTGAAAGCATGGGCGCATACATTGATGGTTCTGCGCTTGTAGCCGGAATTAATTCCTGGTTAAAAGCATCAGATGAGCTTGGTGAGCTCGCTGATATAACAAATGTAACTGCAGAACATGATTCAAAGGGAACCTCAATCATTGTTAATTTGGACATTACCGGTACAAAAACTATTGATGAAAATGGTACTCCTAGAACAGCGATAGCTGAGTTCATTTTTGATGATGACTATTATCTTAAGATGACATCAGCAACTACTAATGTTAATTACTCACTTGGAGAAAAGATGGGTAAAGCTGGTCTCAATACTCTTATTGGAATGGGAACAGTATTTTCAGTATTGATCTTACTTTGTATCATTATTAGCTTATTCAAATATATTTCTGTATTTGAAAATATGCTTGCAAAGAAGAATGAAAAGCCAAGCAGTGCTCCTGTAGATCAGGCAATTGCACAGATTATTAAAACAGAAGAGCAGGCAGATGATGGCGAACTTGTTGCAGTTATTGCAGCAGCTATTGCAGCTTATGAAAGTGCAAATGGTAATGCAGTTTCAGCTAGTGATTTCGTAGTAAGAAGTATTAAACGTAGAAGCGATAATAAATGGAATAAAGCTTAATTATTAGGAGGAAATTAAAATGAAGAATTATACAATCACCGTTAATGGAAGCGTATATGATGTAACAGTAGAAGAAGGCGGAAACGGTGCAGCTTCTGTAGCAGCACCTAAAGCAGCAGCTCCTGCACCAAAGGCAGCTCCTGCAGCAGCACCAAAGGCAGCTAGCGGAGCAGCTGGTGGAATTAAGCTTGAAGCTGGTGCAGCTGGTAAGGTATTTAAGATTGAAGCTAGCGTTGGACAGGCTGTAAAGAAGGGCGATACAGTTATTATTTTGGAAGCTATGAAGATGGAAATCCCTATGGTTGCTCCAGCAGATGGAACAGTAGCATCTATCGATGTAGCAGTTGGTGATCCTGTAGAAGCTGGCGCAGTTATTGCAACATTAAACTAATTTTAGTATTCCAAAATAAAATGGAGGTCACAAAATGTCATACGTAGCAAATACTATGGGAAACCTTTTGCATCAGACAGCTTTCTTCGGTTTGACCGGTGGTAACTTTATCATGATTGTTGTTGCATGCATTTTCCTATATTTAGCAATTGCAAAAGGGTTTGAGCCTTTGCTTCTTACTCCTATTGCATTTGGTATGCTGCTTGTTAACATATATCCGGATATCATCATGTCAATTGAAGAATCCGCAAATGGCGCAGGCGGTTTACTGTATTACTTTTATGTATTAGATGAGTGGGCAATTCTTCCATCACTTATTTTCATGGGTGTTGGAGCCATGACAGACTTTGGTCCACTTATTGCAAACCCAAAGAGCTTCCTGCTTGGTGCAGCTGCTCAGTTTGGTATTTTCGCAGCTTATTTCGGAGCTATGGCTATGGGCTTTAACGATAAAGCCGCTGCAGCTATTTCTATCATTGGTGGTGCTGCCGGCCCTACATCAATTTTCCTTGCTGGTAAATTAGGACAGACAGCTCTTCTTGGACCTATTGCGGTAGCAGCATATTCATATATGTCTCTGGTTCCTATTATTCAGCCACCTATTATGAAGGCTCTTACAACAGAGAAGGAAAGAAAGATTAAGATGGAACAGCTTCGTCCTGTATCTAAGCTTGAAAAGATTCTTTTCCCTATCGTTATTACTATTGTAGTATGTTTACTTCTTCCTACAACAGCTCCACTTGTTGGTATGCTCATGCTTGGTAACCTCTTCAGAGAATCAGGCGTAGTTAGACAGTTAACAGAAACAGCTTCAAATGCACTTATGTACATCGTAGTTATCTTACTTGGTACTTCTGTTGGAGCTACAACAAGTGCTGAAGCTTTCCTTAACCTTGATACTTTAAAAATCGTAGTACTTGGTCTTATCGCCTTTGCTTTCGGTACAGCTGCCGGAGTATTATTTGGAAAGATTATGTGTATTGCTACAGGTGGAAAGGTTAACCCACTTATTGGATCAGCTGGAGTATCTGCCGTTCCTATGGCAGCCAGAGTTTCACAGAAGGTTGGAGCTGAAGCAGATCCTTCAAACTTCCTTCTTATGCATG
>JAZUFJ010000140.1:0-3835 GCA_045640645.1 Lachnospiraceae bacterium | reverse complement strand
TTAGCCTTCATCTCTTCTGCTGAAATAAAGTGTACTGTTGTATCATAGTCAGAAAAGTAGTTTGGCATTGTCTTAATTTCATTTTCAATACGAGCCAAAGCCGCACCTTCTTCTGCTACTACAAAACATTCTCTTGTATGCTTTTCTCTTGTTGTAAGCTCTGGGTTTTCGCAATTTCTTACAGAATCAAGAGCTGACTGTACTGGAACAGTATACTGCTTTGCATTCTTAACGCCCTCTATTCTTCTTATAGCATCTGAATGTCCCTGGCTTACTCCCTTGCCCCAGAAAGTATAATCTGAGCCATCACGTAAAATTGCATTAGCATATAATCTGTTAAGTGAGAACATACCTGGATCCCAACCTACAGATATCATTGCAACATGACCTGATTCCTTAGCTGCTGCGTCAACATTTGCAAAATGCTCTGGAATCCTTGCATGTGTATCAAAACTGTCGATGACGTTAAAATACTTAGCCATTTCCTTTGTCTGCTCTGGAAGGTCTGTTGCAGAACCACCGCATAATACCAGAACATCAATATCATCCTTCATCTCCATAAGCTTGTCCATACCATAAACCTGTACTCCAGTCATAGTCTTAACTGATGCAGGGTCACGTCTTGTAAATACTGCAACAAGCTCCATGTCATCGTTTTGCTTTATAGCGCTCTCGATACCTTTACCGAGATTACCATATCCCATTATTCCTACTCTCATCTTTTCCTCCTATAGGTTATATGATTATTTTATTTAATAACTTTTGCAATATATCATCATGCTATCACTTTAATCCAGTAAAGTAATACAAAAAATAATTTACTACAAAATATATATATTAGTCAAGAAAACCTTCTACTCCTCTTACCGATCCATCACTTGTTAGATTGGAGCTTCCATCCTTTGATACCGCTATAATATATTGTCCGCTCACACCGGAATTAGCATTACTTGCCTTACCAGCTATTCCGTTTTCACAGTTATAGCTGTATTTTACGTTTCCACCGGTTTTCAAAGTGCCAGCTAATGACATTTTTCCATTTTCAAGGCCATCAACATAATTACCGGATACTATCTGCTTTGTCATGCCTCCATTTTCTACCCTTTTAGCATAATAAGCCGTCGTGGAGGTTCCATTTCCATTAGGTTTGTCATTATCCCACTGGCCGTCGTATATAAAAGATCCTATTGCAGAGCTATCAGAATAGGTAGCTCTTATCCAAAGGCCCTGACCTTTTCTAATATTTTCTTCATAATCACCATAGTAATAAAAGCCATCTGCGTATGCTCCCAAGCCTTTTCCACTGCGATCACCATTTTCATCCTTTTCCCCATAGTAAAAGGACTTGTCACCTATTATCTCATCAGAAAGCTCTATAAATCTTTCTTCTCTAATAAGCTCCTTTACCTCATCGATACTCTTACTCTCAAAGCTTGTAAAAAGCTCTGCAAGCAGCTCATTCTGCGCTTCTTCAAGAGCCTGTTCCTCAGCTTCTTCTCTTAATCTTTCCTCTTCCTCAGCCTGTATTCTGGCTCTTTCAGATAAGATAAAATCTGCCTTAAACTGCATATTCGCATCACCGGTATTCTCATAGCCCTGGTTAAGAGATTCAAGCATCCTATCCTCATCGCCAAGTTCCTCATATATTTCAATGATTCCCCAATAAGCATTTCGGTTCTGTCCATTATATATAAGAGCATTTCTATACTGCTCTACAGCTTCCTCTGAGCTGCCATAATCCCTTGCTAATAATACATAAGCGTTTGCTATTGCATTTCTTATTTCAATATTATCCGGTTCCAGCTCCAGAGCCTCATCATAAGTAGATATAGCCGCTTCATAGCTGGCTACATCCATATATTCGTTTCCCTCTTGAAGCAGAAGCGCCATAGTATCTGCATCAGAATAATAGCGAACACCATAATATACTGAAAACATTACCGCAACAGTAAGTATCGTCCCGAGCAATACCTTTATCAGCAATGCTGTTGTTTTGTTCATATTTATACTCCTAAAACCCCACTAAATATTCTCTATCTGCCAGTCTATTTCAGATAAACCATTTTTCTTAAGAAATTCATTAGCCTTGCTAAAATGTCTGCATCCGGAAAAACCTCTATACACACTTAAAGGTGATGGATGGGATGCCGTAAGGATCAAATGCTTTGGATTGTTAAGCATATGTGCTTTATTCTGTGCAGGTCTTCCCCAAAGCATATATACTATAGGTCTGTCCTGTTCATTTAATACTCTAATAGCTGCATCAGTAAACTCCTCCCAGCCTATTCCCCTATGGGAATTTGCCTCATGAGCTCTCACTGTCAGAACGGTATTCAACATCATTACACCCTGTTCGGCCCATTTTACCAGATAGCCATTATTAGGTATATACAGGCCCAAATCGTCCTGAA
This sequence comes from Lachnospiraceae bacterium, assembly GCA_045640645.1. GTDB lineage: Bacteria > Bacillota > Clostridia > Lachnospirales > Lachnospiraceae > JAZUFJ01. Next base: position 1,424 of record JAZUFJ010000140.1, on the reverse strand, counting down.
GCTCTTTATAAATATTTACAAGTGAAGGCGGAATCTCCACTCCCGGTTTTACAGAAAAGCTCAGACCATGTGCCTGTCCAACATTATGATATGGATCCTGCCCTAAAATAAGTACCTTAACATCCTTAAGCGGTGTTAAAGAAAAAGCATTAAAAATATCATCCGGAGCTGGAAATACCTGCTGCCTCTGATATTCATCCTTAACCTTTTTATATAGCTCCTTGTAATACGGCTTTTTAAATTCGCCAGATAGCGGTTTAAGCCAATCATTATCTATCGCTGCCAAGTTGATTATCATCCTTTATCCTATAATCTCACAGAGATTCCTCTGCCATTCAAATAATTCTTAAGATCCATTATCTCCAGCTCTTTATAATGGAACAAAGATGCTGCTAAAACTGCATCTGCTTTTCCATCGGTTAAAGCATCATAAAAATGCTCTTTTGTTCCAGCTCCGCCTGAAGCAATCACAGGTATAGAAACATTTTCAGATACCAGTCTCGTAAGCTCCAGATCATACCCTGCCTTTGTGCCATCGCAGTCCATACTGGTAAGAAGAATCTCTCCTGCCCCACGTCTGTTAGCTTCCATAGCCCATTCAATTGCATCTAATCCTACGTCTACTCGACCACCATTTTTATATACATTCCATCCGCTGCCATCAGCTCTTCTTCTGGCATCTATAGCAACAACTACACACTGGCTTCCAAATTTATCAGCTGCTTCGCTTATAAGATTAGGGTTATTGATCGCTGACGAATTAATAGACACCTTGTCAGCGCCTTCTCTTAATATTTTCTTGAAATCATCTACTGTACGGATACCACCGCCAACTGTAAAAGGAATAAATACCTTTTCAGCTACCTTTCTTACCATATCCACTACAGTTTCTCTCGCATCTGAAGATGCTGTTATATCAAGAAATACCAGTTCATCCGCTCCAACCTTATCATAAGCCTCAGCTATTTCCACAGGATCTCCTGCATCTCTTAAGTTAACAAAATTTATACCTTTCACAACACGTCCTGCGTGAACATCTAAGCATGGAATAATACGTTTTGTATACATAGTAATTCCTTTCCTATTTATCTGATAATTAAAGCTTTACAAAATTCTCCAGAATATGTAATCCCACAGCAGAGCTTTTCTCTGGATGGAACTGACATGCAAATATATTATCCTTCTCTACTGATGCATGAATCCTTGTATTATAATCTGTTGTAGCCTATACAATATCTACATCTTCTGCTTTTAGATAATATGAATGTACAAAATACACATACGCCCCATTATCAATTCCTTTGAAAAGTTTTCCATCTCCCATAAGCTCAAGAGAATTCCATCCCATATGAGGGATCTTTTCATATTCCCCTTCAGGAATCTTTACTATCTTGCCTTTAAGCAATCCCAGTCCCTTTACTCCT
>JAZUFJ010000139.1:0-3872 GCA_045640645.1 Lachnospiraceae bacterium | reverse complement strand
CCTGGTACTCCTGATGTTGCTGGTTCCCCTGATACTCCTGATGTTGCTGGTTCCCCTGATACTCCTGGTGTTGCTGGTGTCGCTGTTTCCCCTGATACTCCTGGTGTTACTGGTGTCCCTGTCTCCCCTGGTACTTCCGGTGTCTTCGGTTCTCCCTCTGTTTCTTCTACAACAGGATTTTCATCATTAACATCTGCAAAAACAGATACTTGAGGAATAATCATACTAATGCACAATAATATTATTGCAAATGACCTCTTTATTCTTCTCAACTGAGTAGTACACTTCAACTTAAGATTCGCCTCCAAACCTAATCAAAACATAAAGAATATTATATCACTTAAAGAGTCAAAAAATAGTCACTAAAATCAGGGACGGTTCTTTTGCCACGAGGAGCGCCCTTTGGTCTAAAATTCTTCAAAAGCTACTTCAAAACAAACTTATATATTACCTCGGCCACACCACCGTGATTGTTATCCTTTTCAGTAATATAATCTGCTGCTTTTTTTACTATATCCATACCATTACACATAGCTACACCAAGGCCTGCCACCTCTATCATTGTCAGGTCATTTTCCTCATCACCTATAGCTATGGCATTTTCTATAGGTACATTAAAATAATCGCATAGGAACCTTACCCCATTGCCCTTTGTAGCCTCCTTTGAGGCATATTCCAGCATCTCATCACAGGAATAGGTATGATCCAGGCGTTCTCCCTCCCATTCCTTGTGTGCCTCCTGAAAAGCCTGTAAAAGATGACGTCCATCAAGAGTCATCACTATAGCCTTAATAGGTTCTTCTGTAAGCTCTGCTATGATATCCTCTACTACCTTTCCCGGCATATTCGTGTGGGATGTATAGAAGCCAAGCTCCTTTGTTTCGCGTTCAGTTAAAACGGTATTGTTGCCGTAGGTATGAGCATGCAATCCCGCTTTTTTCGCCTCATCAAATATATATCTCACATCATCATAAGGAAGAGGTATCTTTCTGATTATTTTCTCATTATAGGTATCATAAATAAGACCCCCGTTATAGCATGACAGATAAAAGCCCGGCTCTATCAGATCATATTTCTTTGCCAGGTCATAAGCGCTTTTTAATGGTCTTCCTGTAGAAAATATGAAGCCATGTCCTGCTGCCGTCATAGCATGGATAGCTTCAAGATTTTCCTCGCTTATTGTTTTATCGCTATTAAGTAATGTATTATCAAGATCACTGAATACTAATTTCTTTTCCATTTTTCTTTTCCTGTCTTATATTATTCTATACAGCTCAGCTCTGTATGCCTTCAGATTCTCAAGAATAGATTCATGAATATATAGTTTTCCATGCCCTATACCAAGATCTGTCTTTGGCTTTGCTGCTCCGTGGAAATCTGATCCGCCGGATATCTGCAGCTCGTATTTCTTTGCCAGCTCTTTAACCATTCTTTCCTCGCTTGAGGTATAGGTAGTATACTTGCCCTCTATGCCGTCCACTCCCTGTTCCTTAAGAAATGCCACCAGCTTTTCAATGTTGTCATTGCTCATATGATAAAGGGTAGGATGAGCTAATATCGCTATTCCACTACCTGAATGGATAAAATCAAGAGCCTGTCTTGCCGTTATCTTTTCCCTTGGCACATAGCAATCACAATGGTCCCCAATATATCTCTCAAAAGCTTCAGGCAGACTCTTCGTATATCCTTTTTTTAACAGCTGTCTCGAAAACTGGCCTCTGGTTATAACCTGATTAGGATATTCCGCTTCCATCTCTTCCATGCTAATATCTATGCCATGCTCATTAAGGAGCTTACACATCTTAATATTCCTAAGGTCTCTGGAATCCTTAAAGTCCTTAAGCTGCTTATCAAAGCCTGGAACATTTTTATCTACAAAAAGGCCTACGATATGGATATCCTTGCCATTATAGTCTGCTGTAACCTCTATTCCCGGGATAACCTCTATGCCTTTGCCCATCATAGCTTTATCACCATTTAATATCGCAGCTTGTTCACCATCTAAGCCAGCTCTGTGATTGATAATATCTGCATGACATAAAGCTTCTTCAACGCCCTCCATGGTATCATGGTCTGTTAAAGCAAGGGCTGTTATCCCTTTTTCTATTGCATAATCAATAAGCTCTGTTGGAGTATATGAGCCATCTGATTTGTTTGAATGTGTATGTAAATCTATCATATTTTTAACTATTCCCTATTTTTTTATATACAAAGCTAACTGTTCTAAAACATCTCGCAAGGCTACTATTATTTATTACACCAGGCGGAGCTCCACACACTTTGTTATCTCTCCTTAACAACAATAAGGAAACGCCATAGACGTTTCCCTACGTGATTGCAAATTATTTTAGTTATCATCCTCTTCACGATCAGCAGTATAAACGAATCTCTTTCTAGCCATTTCATCGCTTGCAAGATATTCATCATAAGTTGTGATCTTATCTATCATCATACCATTTGGAAGTAATTCCATAATACGATTAGCTGTTGTCTGTACAAACTGATGGTCATGAGAAGCAAATAATATTACTCCCGGATACTTGATAAGTCCGTTGTTAAGGGCTGTAATACTTTCCATATCCAAATGGTTAGTAGGCTGATCAAGGATCAAGCAGTTAGCTCCTGATATCATCATTTTTGAAAGGAGGCATCTAACCTTTTCTCCTCCTGATAATACTTTAACCTTTTTAACACCATCTTCGCCTGGGAAAAGCATACGTCCAAGGAAACCTCTTACATAGGTTACATCTTTTACTGGAGAATATCCCATTAACCAGTCTGTAATAGTAAAGTCATTATTGAATTCTTCTGTAGAATCCTTTGGGAAGTAAGCCTGAGATGTTGTTACACCCCACTTATATGTTCCCTCGTCTGGTTCCATCTCCCCTGTAAGTATCTTAAATAATGTAGTTTTTGCCAGTTCATTTCCTCCGACAAAAGCTACCTTATCATCATGGCCTAAGATAAATGAAATATTATCAAGTACCTTTACGCCATCGATTGTTTTTGAGATTCCTTCTACAGTTAAGACCTCATTACCAATTTCTCTGTCTGGTCTGAAATCAATATATGGATATTTTCTGCTACTAGGCTTGATTTCATCAAGCTCAATCTTTTCAAGAGCACGCTTTCTTGATGTAGCCTGCTTTGATTTTGAAGCATTTGCAGAGAATCTTGAAATAAATTCCTGTAATTCTTTGATTTTCTCTTCCTTCTTTTTGTTAGCTTCCTTCATCTGCTTTACAAGGAGCTGGCTTGATTCGAACCAGAAATCATAGTTTCCTGCATAAAGCTGAATCTTTCCATAATCGATATCTGCTGTATGTGTACATACCTTATTAAGGAAATATCTGTCATGGCTGACAACGATAACTGTATTATCAAAGTTAATAAGGAACTCCTCTAACCACTCTATAGCATCAAGGTCCAAATGGTTAGTAGGCTCGTCCAAAAGAAGAATATCAGGGTTACCAAACAATGCCTTTGCAAGAAGTACCTTTACCTTCTGGCTACCATTAAGGTCTGCCATCTGGCTATAATGAAGCTCTGTCTCGATACCAAGACCATTAAGAAGCATTTCCGCGTTACTTTCTGCCTCCCAGCCATCAAGCTCAGCAAATTCTGCCTCAAGCTCGCTGGCTCTGATACCGTCCTCATCAGAGAAATCCTCTTTTGCATAGATAGCATCTTTTTCTTTCATGATCTGGTATAATCTCTCATTGCCAAGGATAACTGTATCGAGAACTGTATAATTATCATATTTAAAGTGATCCTGTTCCAGCACTGAAAGACGTTGTCCTGGAGTAATAGCTATATCACCATTTGTTGTCTCAAGATCTCCTGCAAGTATCTTTAAAAAGGTTGACTTTCCG
>JAZUFJ010000138.1:0-6166 GCA_045640645.1 Lachnospiraceae bacterium | reverse complement strand
GTAGCTCCTCTTAAGGTTAACTATCTTGAACTTCTTAAGGTTGTTAATGATGCTGATTTTGAGCTTACAAAAGCAGCTGACGTTATCGGACGAGATACAGCTCTTGTTGTAGAGCTTTTAGGAATGGTTAACAGGATGTCTGTAAGCGGTGGTATCACATCTATCAGACATGCAGCAGCAATGCTTGGACAGAAGGAACTTAAGCGTTGGATTAATACCGTAGTAACAAAACAGCTTTGTGATGATAAGCCTAGTGAAATCACAAGACTTTCACTTCTTAGAGCAAGATTTGCTGAAGAACTGGCAGAAGTATTTGATCTTAAACTTAAAACAGAAGAGCTTTTCCTTATGGGCTTGTTCTCAGTACTTGATCTTATACTTGATCTTCCAATGGACAAGGCTTTAGAAAGGGTAGGAGTATCGGACGATATTAAAAAAGCCCTGGTAGAAAAGAAAGGTCCTTTAGCCGATGTTATGAACCTTATTGAACAGTATGAAGGTGCTAACTGGCAGGAGATCTCCAGACAGATGATTGTATTAGGTCATGAAGATGACGAAGTGTATAATGCATATATTGATGCTATTTGTTGGTATAAAAAAGTGTTCTTTACTTGGTAATTGCTAATCATACATGAAGGCTGTGCTAAGCACAGCCTTTGTGTTATTACGTAGATAATGAAGAAGAAAGAGGAAAAAGATGAAAAGAGTATTATTATTTTACCCACCAGGACCAATGTATCAGAGAGGCGAAGACAGATGCCAGATGAATATAGATGATGCTTCTGCAGAGGCTATGCGTGCTTGTAACGACCTTGGCTATGCAGCTGCTATCCTTTTAAAAAGGGGTTATGAGGTAAAGCTTAAGGATTACCAGACTCAGCTTGATAAAATGGAAGATGTATATCGTGATATGGAGGAATTTAAGCCAGACCTTATCATGATGAGTATCACTAATACAACTATATTTGGAGATTTGAAGATACTTAGCGAGCTGAAAGCAAAATATAATCCTGTGATTGTTATCAAAGGAGCTATATTCTATGATCCGGAACAGGCGCTTTTAGATATGCTTGACCTTTCATGTATAGATTACATTATTGGTGGAGAGGTAGACTTTGCCATTGGAGAGATCGCAGACTATGCTCTTAAGGGTGAGGGAAAGATAGAGGATGTACTCTCTATTTTATACAGAAATGAAAATGGAGAATTTGAGAAGACTGCTTTCCATGTCTGGGGACAGGATCTGGATTCCCAGCCTTTCCCTGCAAGACATCTTATGAATAATGGATTATATAAGAGACCGGATACTGATGAGCCTATGGCAACTATACAGACCGCAAGAGGATGCCCTTCAGCCTGCGTATTCTGTCTGACACCTCAGATATCAGGTACTTGTGTAAGATTCAGAAGCCCTCAGAACGTTATGGACGAACTTTTAGAATGTTATAATGTGCATGGCATCAGGAATTTCTTCTTTAAGGCAGATACCTTTACTATTAAAGCTGACTGGGTAGAAGAGATGTGTAATCTTATAATCAATTCCCCACTTTATGGAAAAATAGCTTTTACAGCTAATTCCAGAGTAAACCCTCTTAAAAAAGAGACTCTTGAGCTTATGAAAAAAGCAGGCTGTTTCATGGTAGCCTTTGGTTTCGAATCAGGATCTGATGAGATGTTAAAGACTATCCGTAAAGGAGCAACAGTAGAGCAGAATTTAAGAGCTGCAAGATGGTGTCATGAAGTAGGTATTCCATTCTGGGGATTCTTCGTAATCGGTTTCCCTTGGGAGACAAGAGAACAGATTCTTGAAACTAAGAAGCTTATTTTTGCGGCAGACCCTGATTTCCTTGAAGTTAAGATGGCTCTTCCTTTCTATGGAACACCAATGTATGACGCCTGCAAGGAGCATAATCTTTTAGCAGATTCTCCTTTGGGAAGTGATTTCTTCCATTCAGCGATGAAGGGAACCATGCATCTTAGCCAGGCTGAGGTAGAAAAGCTTCGTAAGCAGATTCTTCTTGGTTTCTATTTAAGACCAACATACATTCTTAAGAAAATGAAGGAATGTGTAAAGCATCCTGGAATATTCTTAAACTATGCTAAATATGGAATTAAACTAGTAGTAAATCTTTTGAAACATAAATAAAACGAATTTGAAATATTATGATTTTACAGATATCAAATGGAAGGGTAGAATTTGCATCTGATGTAATATTACAGCATGTAGATTTTATCATTAAAAATCAAAATGAAAAGATAGCTATAGTAGGGCGTAATGGCTGTGGAAAGACTACGTTGCTTAAGCTTATAAGCGGCGAGCTTGACATGGCACAGGACGAGAGCGATGCTCCATCTACAATAGCTAAAACGGGTAATCCATCTATAGGATATTTAAAGCAGATTACCTTTGAGGATGAGAACCTGACTCTTGATGAGGAGATACGAAAGGTTTTTAAGCGTGTACTAAGCATGAAGGCACGTCTTGAGGAGCTGGTAGGTCTTTTGGAAGAGGACAGGGAAGATCACGAAAAGCTGATACAGGAATATACCTCTCTACAGGAGGAATTTCAGGATATAGGTGGCTACTATTACGAAAAAGAATATGATGTGATGATGAAAAGCTTTGGCTTTTCAATGGAGGATAAAAAGAAGAAGCTTAGCGAATTCTCCGGAGGACAGAGAACTAAGCTGGCTTTTATAAAGTTACTATTATCAAAACCGGATATTCTTTTACTGGATGAGCCTACAAACCATTTGGATGTTAACGCTATAGAATGGCTTGAGGGATATCTTAAGGGCTATACCAGGGCTGTAGTGATAGTATCTCATGACAGAATGTTCTTAGATAAAATCGTGGATACGGTATATGAGATAGAGCATCATACAACTAAGAGATATCCTGGAAACTATACAGAATTTGTGGAACGTAAGAAGCAGAACTACGAGAAGCAAATGAAGGACCATCTGGCACAGCAGAAGGAGATCGAAAGACTTAACGCTATAGTAGAGCGGTTTAAGGGCAAGCCCACAAAAGTATCCATGGCGAGGTCAAAGCTTAAAGCCATAGAGCATATGGATATTATCGAGGCACCTGACAGATATGATAACAAGACCTTCCATGCCAGCTTCGAGCCAGATTACGAGACAGGTAAGGATGTTTTATCTGTGCGTAATCTTCAGATAGGATATTCTGAGGATAAGCCTTTATGTACTGTCAGCTTTGAAGTTAAAAAGGGGCAAAGACTGGGAATAGTTGGAGGTAATGGATTAGGAAAATCTACCCTTTTAAAAACAATCACAGGAATAATAGATCCTCTTTCAGGAGAATATTCCTATGGTGTAAACGTTCAGATAGGATATTTTGATCAGCAGATGGCACAGTACACCTCTGATAAAACTGTTATAGATGAATTTTGGGATGAATACCCAACGCTTACCGAAACCGAGGTAAGAAATTGCCTGGGAGCTTTCCTTTTTACTCAGGATGATGTTTTTAAAACTGTAAAAATGTTATCCGGAGGCGAGAGGGTACGTCTGGCATTATGTAAGATTTTTAAGGACAAGCCTAATGTATTGATTCTTGACGAGCCTACTAACTATATGGATATTGTGGGAAAGGAAACTCTGGAATCCATGCTTTGCGATTACCATGGAACGGTAATCTTTGTATCTCATGACAGATACTTTGTTAACAAGGTAAGCGATACTATTTTGGCTATAGAGGCGGGGGAAGCAAAGCTTTATCCATTTGGTTATGAAGACTATAAAGAAAAAATGGAGATGAGAAGGCTTGCGGAACAGGCTGATGATAATCTCTTAGCCGGCGGCGCAAAAAAGAACGCTGGCTCACTTGATGGCAATACTATTTCCGGTACGGAAACAGCAGCAGAGAAGCAGCCGGTAACTAGCGCAAAGGCATCTTATGCTACAGGAAAAGAAATAGCCAGACAAAGAAAAATATAGAAAAAATTGAAGCAGAGATAAAGAATAATGAGACGAAAACTGAGGAGCTTAAGGAAATGTTAGCTGATCCGGCTTTGTCTAGTGATTATATCAAGCTTCAGGAAATACAAAATGAGATAGATGCTCTTGAAGAGGAGCTTCTTAACAAAATGGCTCAGTGGGAAGAACTGTTAGAGACATTAAGCAATCTTCAAGGCGAACAGTGATTGTACATCGCTGGAAATAAGAGGTAAATATCTACGAGCCTAATAGGGAGGTTAGAGATGAAGGACAGGTTAACAGCTTCTGATATAAAGAAGATGGAAGAAGAAATGGAATACCGGAAGATAGAGCTTAGACCACAGCTTTTGGAGCATGTTAAGGTGGCCAGGGCGCAGGGAGATCTGTCTGAGAACTTTGAATATAAGGCAGCAAAGCAGGAAAAGAACCGTAATGAAAGCAGAATAAGATATCTTGACAGGATGATAAGGACAGCTGTAGTGATAGATGACAGCTCAAAGGATGACGAGGCCGGGATAAACAATACTATTACGGTAGAATTTGCTGATGACCATTCGACAGCTAAATATAAGATAGTAACTACTATCAGAGCAAACTCTTTAAAAGGCCTTATATCGATAGAATCACCTCTTGGAAAAGCTCTTGTCGGTCACAGGGTAGGCGATAAGGTGCATGTGGTGGTAGATGCCAACATAGAATATGACGTGATCATAAAGGAAATAGATAAGAGCACAGATGACGCTGAGGATAAAATCAGACAGTATTAAGCTAATCATTTTCTTGCAAAATATTGTAGGCAAATGTATACTATATTGCATGAAACTTGAGGAAACATGAAGTTCCGATATAAAAAATAGAAATTATTTCACTGATAAAAGTGAATGTAATAATGTAAAGAAAGAGGTATAAGAAATGGCATTACTTGAACAGTGGCGTGAAATGGCTTATTCAGCTACAGCAAACAAGGGAGATCTGCAGAGATTATGGGCAGCTTACTTTGAAAAAGAAAAAGAAATTTATCAAGTTCTCTTAAAGGATCCTGATACAGAGGTTAAGGGTACAGTTAAAGAGCTTGCTGAAAAATATGGCGTTGATATTATGACTATGACCGGATTCCTTGATGGAATCGATGAAAGCTTAAAGACTCCAAACCCTATCGAGGAAATGGAAGAGGATACAGAGGTATCTCTTGCATTCGATAAGGAAAAGCTTTACAAGAACATGGTAGCAGCTCAGGCTGAATGGTTATATGGTCTTGAAGAGTGGAAGGATATCTATGATGAGGAAACTCTTGACAGACTTTACAAAGAACAGAAGAAGTCTACCACTGTAGTTCGTGAAGGAGCTAAGGTAGGACGTAATGATCCATGTCCATGCGGTTCTGGAAAGAAATATAAGAAGTGTTGTGGAGCTCGCGCTTAGTCTATATGAGCAAGTAGCAAAGCGGATTGCGAATATTGAAAGTTAATGATGAGACCAGGTTAGAAACGTATCTGAGCCTCTTATCGGTTATTATATAGAAAGAAGATGATGCTATGTCAGAATTTAAAGATAATTTGGAATTAAATACGCTGAATCATTCATGTGCGCATATGATGGCACAGGCTATAAAGCGTCTTTACCCTGGCGCAAAGTTCTGGGTAGGACCTGTTGTAGACGAAGGCTTCTATTATGATGTTGACGTTCCATCAGGAGCGATCACAGATGAAGATATTGAAGCTATCGAAAAGGAAATGAAGAAATGCGCTAAAGAAGCTAAGAAGATTATCAGAAGAGAAATCTCAAAGGCTGAAGCTATGGAAATGTTTAAGGATGATGAGTATAAGCTTGATCTTATCTCAGATCTTGAAGATGGAAACATTTCAATATATACACAGGGCGATTTCACAGACCTTTGTCGTGGACCTCATGTAGACAATACAAAGCTTTGTAAGAACTTTAAGCTTATTAAGCATTCCGGAGCATACTGGAAGGGCGATGCAAAGAATAAGGTATTACAGAGAATCTATGGTGTCTGCTTCCCTACACCAGAGGAGCTTGAGGCACATCTTAAGCTGCTTGCAGAGGCTAAGGAGCGAGACCATAGAAAGATAGGTAAGGATCTTTCATTATTCATGACAGATGACCTGATTGGTAAGGGCCTTCCTATGTTCCTTCCAAATGGCTATATTGTATGGCAGGAGCTTGAAGACTATATCAAAGC